>NZ_JBHJTL010000046.1:0-65865 GCF_042264065.1 Streptomyces sp. NPDC056222
GCGTACGGCCCCGGCCCGCGCCGGGCCCGACGACACCGTGCCCGTGCCGGCCCACGATCAGGCGTGCTCCATGAGCACCGAGTAGGCCCGCTCAAGGCCTTGCTCGTAGCCCGCACCCAGCTCGATGTAGACGTGGCCTCCGGCTGCGCACGCGTTCCGCAGGGTGCGACTCTGCTCCGTGACCCACGCCGCGACCTGCTCGTAGGCGGCCTCATCGGCACCGCCGAGCCAGTCCGGTGCGATCCGCAGGTCGTCCGCGGTGAGCGCGGTGTTCCCGAGGAAGACCGTGGCCAGCGGCAACCCGTGAGCGGCGGCGGCCGTGGCCGCGGCCGGTGTGACGATGTCGCCCTCGACGACATAGCCGTCCAGCGGGTCGGACGGGTCGAGGCCGTCCGCCACGGCGCGGAGGAACTCGACGAGGAACGGCTGTGCCGGCGCGGCCTTGTCCGGATGCGTACCGTGCCGCACTCCATGCTGCGGCGCCGCGTTCTGCAGCATCGACACCAGCGTGTCGGTGGGACAGCCAGGGATACCGGCGCGCTCGAGGAGCATGTGAGCGAGGGTGCTCTTGCCCGCCCTCGGAGGCCCACCGATCAGGTAGATCATGCTCCGAACGTACCCGACACATACTCATATCGCTCTCGTGGTACGCGACTTCGTGACATCAAAGTGGCCCGCCCGGTTGGATCATCGTTGTAGTGTCCGCGCCATGACTACGGAAACCGCCGACGCGGAGTGCCTCTCCCTCACGCGTAATCTGCGCCGACGAGGCGCGATCGTCCTCGCCGTATTCGCTCTCGTCTGGGCCTTCGCCGGCGGCTCCGGGATAGCGGCGGTGCCGGTGTCGGTCGCGATCGGCGTCGTAGCGGCCGCCGTGACGGTCGGCGCGGTGGTGCTCGCCTTCCGCGGCACCGCGGGGCCCGTGACTCGTACGGTGAGGCTGCCGGAGAAGTGGAACCGCGGGGTCGGCCTGGTCAACGTCGCCGAGTTGGTGGCGATCTCCGTCGTGATCGCCGCGTCGAACGCGTCGGGCCACCCGGAGTTCATCCCGGTCGGGATCTGCCTCGTCGTAGGACTGCACTTCTTCCCGCTGGCCCGCCTCTTCGACCAGGGGCAGTACAAGTGGACCGCGATCCTTCTGACGGCGGTGTCGCTGGTGGGGCTCGCCGTCCTGGCGGCCGGCACCTCGGCGGAGACCATTCGTACCGTGGTGGGCCTGGGTGCGGCGATCGTGCTGTGGGCCTCGTCCTTCCACGTCGCCCTGCGCGGTTGACCGGCGCCGGGATCGCGTGGCAGATCGGCGCCGGGTCGTCAGTGCTTCCGCTCGGGCGGAGTGAACGGTCCGGTCTCGGGGGCCACGCACTTGTCGACGACGGTCTCCTCGCCGGCCGCTGAGCCCTCCACGCAGAGCCGGCCGCCGTCGGCGCGCAGATCGATGAAGAACCGGGTGGTCGCACCGGACTGCTTGAGGTCGTGGATGCGCTCGTCGAGGTAGCCGAGGTCGTTCAGGATCTTCCTGACCTTGACGGGCGAGGGGTCCTTCAGCTTCCACAGCCCCTGGGCGATGCGCTCTTCATGGCGGTTGCTCGCGCACCAGTCACGTGCGTTCAACTCCACCTCCGGGCCCGCCGTGGGGGCGATGGGTCCCTCCAGAACGTCGGTGGCGGGATCGTCGGAAGGCAGCGGCTCGCCCCCCGGGCCCTCCGAGGGCACCGGCGGTCCCGGCCGGGCTCCCGTGGGGCACGACTCCGCCATCTCGTCCAACATCGCGGCGAAGGCGGTCTGTTGCCGGGATCCGGCGGCCGCCTCGGTGTGCTGGGCGCCGACGGCGTCGGCGGGCCCGCTCGGCGAACCCGCGGCACCCGACTTCTGGGTGCCGCAGGACGCAAGTGTCAGAACCGTGACGGCTGTTACCGCGAGGGCGATCCCCGGGCGACGCGTGGAGCGGACAACCATGTCGGCGATGGCGGGAGTTGATCTCATGCGCACAGCTTGCGATCAAGCGTCCCGCCGCACATGAGTGCACGTACTCAACAGGTCATGGGGTCAGGAGCGCCCGACACCGATCGCCTGGTCGTAGCGGAACAGGCCGGTGGGGTCGTACCGGCGCTTGACCTCCAGCAGGCGGGCGTAGTTGGGGCCGTAGTACGCGGTCTGCCACTGGCGCAGGTCGGGGTCCGGGAAGTTGACGTACGCCGCCGAGGTCCTCAGGTCGCGGCGCAGGACACGGTGCATCGCGCGGGTCTGGGCCAGCAGGTCCTGGACGATCCCGGGCGGCGTGGTGGGGGCCCAGTGGGTTCCGATGTCGATGACGAACGTGGCATCGCGGTGCGGGTAGGCCGTGTCCGTGACGGCCGGCTCGCCGCTGCTGCCGCCCATCGCGAAGAGCGTGACGTAGCCGGCGTTCCCGGGCACGCCGGGGCGCCAGGCACGGACCCATTCGACGACGGACTCGACGGTTCCCGGGTCCAGCCACCGGTTCGGCACCAGGGACTTGGAGGCGGTGGCGCTTCCCGGCCCGGGCTGTTCCAGAAGATGGTCCTGGGCTGCCCAGAAGTGGCGCTGCTCGATGAACCGCCTCGTCGGTCCGAGTTCGAGCACCGGGGCCAGCAGCCGCCGCAGCTCGTCCTCCGGACCCAGCCGCTGGCCCAGCAGGCCGACGGTGGCGGGCGTTCCGTCGCCGGCGTTCCTGAACCCGATCCGGATGTCGAAGTCGTTGCCGCGGTCGGCACGCAGAATCTCCTGGAGCAGCTCCATCAGCCGGACCGCGGTTCGCGGGTCGAAGGACAGCTCGAAGACCGTGGCCACCTGGTCGGCGACGGACGTGGCATCGAAGACGAAGCCGGTGTTGATGCCGAAGTTGCCACCCGCGCCGCCCCGGCATGCCCAGAACAGATCACGGTTCTCCGTCTCCGACGCCCGGACGAGTGAGCCGTCCGCGAGGACCACACGTGTCTCGGCGAGCCGGTCGCACGTCAGGCCCCACTTACGGTCGTTGAAGCCCAGACCGCCGCCGAGGGTGAGCCCGGCGACCCCCACTCCGGGGCAGCGTCCGCCGGGGAAGTAGAGGTTCGCGGCCCTGGCGGCGTACACATCCGAGTTGGTGGCTCCGCCGCCGAGCCGGAGCCGGGTGCCGTCGACCGCCACGCCGTTCATCCGGCGCAGGCTGATGAGCAGCCCGCGGGTGGTGGAGTAGCCGGCGTAGTTGTGACCGCCGGAGCGCGCGGCGAAGGGCAGGCCGTGCGCCGCCGACCAGCGTACGGAGGCCCGCGCATCGCTCTCCGTCGCACAGGCGACGATGCCGGCGGGCAGCACGCCCGCGTACCGGAGATTGTCCGGCAGAGCCTGCCGACGGTAGTCCTCGCTCGTCGGGCGGTACAGCGTCGCGCCCGGGCTCAGGCCGCGGGCGAGGGCGCGCCAGGCCGCGGCATCGGGAGCGTCGCCGACCGGCGGTCCGATCCCTTCGGCCGCGGCGACGGCATGCCCTCCCGCCCACGCCGTGGTCAGGCCGATCGCTGTCGCCCGGGCTCCCCTTCGCAGTACGGTCCGACGGCTGACGCTCACGGCGCTTCCTCTCCTCGGTAGCCCCCGCGACCTTCGGCAGGGCAGGGTCGTGGGCCCGAGGCAGCGGCTCTCGTGGCGAGCACGGCCTCCGGCGTGGGCCATGGTGGCGGAGCCCACCGATGAACGGTGACTCGGCGCACCGGGGCGTGGCCGGATCACACCAGGGCTCGCGCGTATGGGTGCAAGGGCGGCGAGCGGACGACACACCGAGCTCTGCCCGACCCCCGGCGCCGGCTTCGACGCAGGACGAGAACCGGTCAGACTCGACCCCACCTCGAGCGGGACGACGCCGGGTGTGGGCCCGTTCGGCCCAGGCCGCGGCCACGCTCGCGGTGTACTGGCCGTCGGCAGGGCAGCTTGGGACCATGGTGTCTGCCCGGGAGCCTTCGCACGTCGACCGGGCAGACACCTTTCCGTGGGAGTCACGACGACGAGCAGGTGGGTCCGACCGTGCAGCAGAGCGAGATCACCGAGGTCCTGAACCGTCCGATGAGCCAGGAGCTCCTGGCCCGTGATCTGGTTCGCCTCGCATACGTCGCCAAGGACGGCACGCCACGGGTCGTCCCGATCGGCTTCACCTGGAACGGCTCCGAGATCGTCATGTGCACTGCGACGAACGCCCCGAAGCTCTCGGCCCTCCGCGACAATCCGGCGGTCGCGCTGACGATCGACACCGAAGTGCACCCGCCGAAGATCCTGCTGATCCGCGGTCGGGCCGAGCTGGACGTGGTCGAAGGCATCCCGGACGAGTTCTTCCGGTCCAACGGCATCTACACGATGACGCCGGAGCAGCGGATCGAGTGGGAGGCCGAGGTCCGTTCCCTCTACGACGGCATGGTCCGGATCGTCGTGACCCCGACCTGGGCGAAGCTGATCGACTTCGAGACGACCCTCCCCAGCGCAGTCGAGGAACTGGTCCGGCGGCGGGAGGAACGCAAGGGCGCCTGACCTGGTGCGAATTCCGATTGAGTGAGCGACCACGGTGGCCGTAGGGTCCGGTCATCGACATGTAGCTCAGCAGCAGAGCGCCAGGCTCGGGACCTGGAGGGCGCGGGCCCCGGCGACGAGAGGCCGGTGGTTCGTTCCACCGCCACCCCCGCCGGGGCCGCCCGTCCGGGGCGCAGGCCGCTGCGCCCCGTCTGCCGCTACTCCTCCTTCAGCCCGGGGACCGGGCGCGGACGGCCTTCGGCATCGATCGCGACGAAGGTCAGCCGGGCGGTGGCCACTTCGGTCGTGGGACCGGAGGTCGCGTTCCAGCGTTCCGCGGTGACGCCGACGGCGACGGCCATCGAGGTCCGGCCCGCGTGGCACAGCTCGGCGTGGACGGTGAGCAGGTCACCGGCGCGAGCGGGGGAGAGGAACGTCATCCGGTCGACGGAGACCGTCACGGCGGGGCCGTCCGCGTGGCGGCCCGCCGCCGCCGCGGCTGCGTCGTCGATGAGTTTCATGACGACGCCGCCGTGGATGGTCCCGTACAGGTTGGTCTCGTGCTCGCTCATGATGTGGGCGAGGGTCACCTGGGAGTCGGCCGGTGCTTTGTGGGCCCGATCGCCGACGGTGGTACAGGTGTTCATGTGCTCAGCCCTCGGTGCGGGGCAGACGACCACGGACCTGGCGGGCCGCCGCGGCCATGTGTTCCAGTGCGGGCCGGACCTCTCGCCAGCCGCGCGTCTTCAGGCCGCAGTCGGGATTGATCCAGAGCCGGTCGGCGGGGACGGAGAGCAGGGCGCGCTCGATGAGCGAGACGGCCTCCGCCTCCTCCGGGACGCGCGGTGAGTGGATGTCGTACACGCCGGGGCCGACCTCCCGGGGGTATCCGGCCCCCGCGAGCTCGTCCGCGACCTGCATGTGGGAACGGGCGGCCTCCAGGCTGATGACGTCCGCGTCGAGGTCGTCGATGGCCCGGAGGATGTCGCCGAACTCGGCGTAGCACATGTGGGTGTGGATCTGGGTGTCCGGACGGACGCCGGCCGTGGTGAGGCGGAAGGCCTCGGTGGCCCAGGCGAGGTACGGGGCGTGGGCGTCGGCGCGCAGCGGCAGTGTCTCGCGCAGGGCCGGCTCGTCGACCTGGATCACCGACGTGCCCGCCGCCTCCAGATCGGCGACCTCGTCGCGCAGGGCGAGCGCGACCTGGCGGGCGGTGTCGCCGAGCGGCTGGTCGTCACGGACGAAGGACCAGGCCAGCATCGTGACCGGGCCGGTCAGCATTCCCTTGACGGGGCGGGACGTCTGCCGCTGTGCGTACGTCGTCCAGCGCACCGTCATCGGCGCGGGGCGGGAGATGTCGCCGGCCAGGACCGGCGGCCGGACGTACCGGGTGCCGTACGACTGGACCCAGCCGTGCTGGGTGGCGAGGTAGCCGGTCAGCCGCTCGGCGAAGTACTGGACCATGTCGTTGCGTTCGGGCTCGCCGTGCACGAGGACGTCGAGGCCGGTCTTCTCCTGGAAGGCGATCACCTCGCGGATCTCGGCCTTGATCCGCTCCTCGTATGCCGTCGTGTCGAGCCATCCGGCGCGCAGATCGGCGCGGGCGCTGCGCAGCTCGGCGGTCTGCGGGAAGGAGCCGATGGTCGTCGTGGGCAGCAACGGCAGGTTCAGGTGGGCCCGCTGGGCGGCCGCGCGCTCGGTGTAGGGCTGGGCACGGCGGGTGTCGCTTTCGGTGACGGCGGCCGTGCGGGTCCGTACGGCGGGGTCGTTGGTGATCGCCGAGCTCGCCCGCGAGGCCAGATCGGCACGGTTGGCGGCGAGTTCGGCGGCGATCGCACCGGTGCCCTGGGACAGGCCGCGCGCGAGCGTGGCGATCTCCGCGGTCTTCTGGCGCGCGAAGGCGAGCCAGCGGCGGATCTGCGGGTCGATGTCCCGCTCCACCGCGGCGTCCAGCGGGACGTGCAGCAGCGAGCAGGACGCCGCGACGTCGACCTGATCGGCGAGGCCGAGCAGGGTGCCGAGGGCGGTCAGGGACTTCTGGTGGTCGTTGATCCAGATGTTGCGGCCGTTGACGACACCGGCGACCAGCCGCTTGCCCGGCAGGCCGCCCACCGCCGCGAGATCCGCCAGATTGCCGGCGGCGGCATCGGTGAAGTCGAGCGCGAGTCCCTCCACGGGGGCCTTCGCCAGCACGGGAAGTGCCTCGCCCAGCCGGTCGAAGTAGGAGGCGATCAGCAGCTTCGGCCGGTCGGCAGGGCCGCCGAGTTCACGGTAGGCGCGGGCGGCGGCGTTCAGCTCGGCGGGAGTGCGGTCCTGGACGAGGGCGGGCTCGTCGAGCTGCACCCACTCGGCGCCCGCCGCGAGCAGGTCGGCGAGCACCTCGGCGTACACCGGCAGCAACCGGTCGAGCAGGGTGAGCGGCTCGAAGTCCTCCGCGACACCCGGCGCCGGCTTGGCCAGCAGGAGGTACGTGACCGGCCCCACCAGGACGGGACGGGCCGAGTGGCCGAGCGCGAGGGCCTCCTTCAGCTCGGCGACCTGCTTGGTGCTGTCGGCGCCGAAGGCACTGTCGGGACCCAGCTCGGGGACAAGGTAGTGGTAGTTGGTGTCGAACCACTTGGTCATCTCCAGCGGCGCCACGTCCTCGGTGCCGCGGGCCATCGCGAAGTACCCGTCGAGCGGGTCGGACTCGACGGCGGCGCGGTGGCGGGCGGGGACGGCGCCGACCATGACACTGGTGTCGAGCACATGGTCGTAGAGGGAGAAGTCGCCGGTCGGCACCTCGTGGATGCCGGAGTCGGCGAGCTGCCGCCAGTTGGTCTCGCGCAGCTCCCGGGCGGTCTCCCGGAGGGCTTCGGCGCCGACCCGGCCCTTCCAGTACCCCTCGACGGCCTTCTTCAGCTCCCGGTTCCGACCCTGGCGGGGGTATCCGTACACGGTGGCCCGTGCTGCCGCGGCCGCGGACTCGGTTGTCACGTAACTCTCCTTCGCGAGCTTGCGTGTCATGAGACAGACCCGAGGAGTCGCGAGCGAAGGGTGACGAACCGGAAGGACCACCGCAGGGGCGTACATCGAGGTACGCGCGGCCGATCCGTCCTGCTGTGCACGCCGACCCGCCCACGAGGTCACCGGGATCACCGCACGCGAACGGTCGCGTACGGGCAACGGGCAGGTCTTCGGACTCGCGAGCACGTCTCGTCGTACGGAAGTCGTACGAGACACCTACTAACCGTCGCTTCCCAGACCCTCGCGGGCCCAGTGCGTATGACGGCGGTCGTTCTCGCTCACCGCTGCGGGGCAGTCCCGGATTCCCACCGGGTTCCCTCTTACGACGCGTCCCGCCTGGCTGACGGGGCGAACCAGCTGCACGGGCAGCGTAGCCCCGTGGGCGTGGAAGGGTGCGAGTGACTCATGTTCCGGACGGTGAAATGAGACACACCCGCTGTGAGGGCTGCGTGGCGGCGCGCCGCCACCCCTGGGGAACGGAGTCTCCGGTGCCGCCCCCGCGACGGCTCCCCGCCTGTGCCGGAGACGGCGGGACCACCGAAGTCCCGGGCCGCGCACCGTTGTTCGTGACCGGTGGGCTCCTGGCGCGTCCGCGTGCCGTGAACAGCGGCGACGGAGTTCGTATAGGCTCCAGCCGCACGTGAGGAGGCGGCACCGATGAACGGGAGTGCTCGGCAGGTGGCGGCGGGGGATTCGCGGCGCGCGACCATCCGGGAGGTGGCCGCGCTCGCCGGAGTGTCGACGGCGACCGTCTCACGGGTGCTGAACCGCAACTATCCGGTGGCACAGGCGACCCGCGACCGGGTCGAGGGCGCGATGCGGGAGCTCGGCTATGTGGTGAACGCGCACGCCCGCGCCCTGGCCGGCACCTCGAACCGCACCGTGGGGATCATCGTCAGCGAGATCGTCGACCCCTTCTTCGCGTACATCGCGCGCGGCGTGGAGCGCGAGGCGGCGCGCACGGGCCGGCTCTGCCTGGTCTGCTGCACGCAGGGCGACGCGAAGCGCGAACTGGCCTTCGTCGACCTCCTGCACGAGCAGCGTGCCGACGTGGTCGTGCTGGTCGGAGGGAGTGTCGTGGACCGCGCCTACACCGCGGAACTCACCCGCCGCGCCGAGGAACTCCACGCCGGGGGCTCCTCCCTGGTGCTCTGCGGCCGGCCCTCGCTGGGGGGACGGGTCCCCGCGGCGGCGGTGGAGTACGACAACGAGGGCGGTGCGTTCGCCATCACCGACCATCTGCTGACGCAAGGGCATCGGCGGATCCTCTACCTGGGCGGCCCGCCCGCCGTCTCGACCACGCTGGACCGCCTCGCCGGATACCGCCGAGCCCTCGAACTGCGCGGCGTCACGCCCGATGACGGTCTGGTGCACACCGGTGCGTTCAGCAGAGGCTTCGGCTATCGCCGGACGACCGAACTCCTCGCCGAGGGGCTCGACTTCACCGCGATCTTCGCCGCCAACGACATCGTGGCGGCCGGTGCGGCGCAGGCCCTGGAGGAGGCGGGCGCCCGGATCCCGGAGGACGTCTCCCTCGTCGGCTACGACGATGTGCCCGTGGCGCAAGAGATGCGTCCGCGGCTGACCACCGTGCACATCCCGCTGGAGGAGATGGGCCGGCAGGCCGTGCGGCTCGCGACCCCCGGGGACGACGGCGACGACGGTGACGACGCCTGGCGGGCACCCACGACGGGCGTGCACCGGCTGGGCACGCACATCGTGGTGCGCGACTCGGTGGCCCCGCCGAAGGCGACACGCACCCGGCGGGCCCGCACCGTGTGAAGCAGGGATGAGCGCGGGGGACAACCCAGGGCAGAGGTGTGGGAGAGAACGTTTACCGTCGCTTGTCTCCGCTGGTTCCCTTCGGGTTCATAGAAACCCGTAGAAACATTGCGTCTTCTCTTGCCTCGGCATAGCAACCGCTTACATCCTGTCGGGCAGTCAGAGGCCAGGCCCTTGCCCTCTCCGAGGAGACCGGATGCCCCACCTCCCTGCGCTCAACCGTCGTTCCGTCCTCGCGGGTCTGGCCGGTGCCGGCACCGCCGGCCTGCTGGGCGCCGCCCCGGCGCACGCGGCCACCGCGGCCGCCACCGCCACCGGCCATACGTGCACGATCACGGTGACCGCACGCCCCGCCGCCGAGAGCGAGCGGCTCCGGCTCGCCCAGGCGCTGCGCGGCAGCGAGCTCCACGCGACCGGCCTGTACGCGCCGCCCGGTGCCGAGGTCACGCTCAACGTCCTGCCGTACGACGGTCTCGTGCCGACCCTGTGGATCGGCCTGTGGGACTACTACGGCACGCTCACCGAGCCGCGAGCCCACGCGCTCGAACCCGGCGCCAACACCGTCGTCGATCCCCACGGCGGTCCCGTCTACCTGACGCTGGCCGGTGACGGCGAGCGGGCGGGGGTCAGGTTCCGCTCCGGGGCCGTGCCCATGCCCACGTACGCACTGGGCCGCACCACCGAGGCCGACTACCAGGCCCGGTTGGACACGCTCACCGACGTCCCCTACGTGGAGCTGACGGCGCCGCACACGATCCTCACCCTCACACGGGAGGGCGCCCTCCTCCACCGGAACGAGGACCACGACGCCCTCCTGCGGCTCCTGGAGACCGTCATCGCCTCGCACGCCGCCATCAGCGGTCTCGACGGGAGCTCCCCGACACACCGTCGCAAGGCCGGCCCGTACCACTTCACCGAGGTCTCCAAGGTCCCCACCGGCGTCGGCGCCTACGCCACCCACGGCTACAACGGCTTCCCGCGCGCCTATCTCGACCGGCTGACCACCGTCGAGGGCCTGCGCACCCGGGGCTGGGGGCTGTACCACGAGCTCGGGCACCTGCATCAGCAGATGGCGTACAAGCCCTCGGGTCTCACCGAGGTGACCGTGAACATCTACTCCCTGGCGGCGCAGCGCAGCCTGGGCCGACCGTCGAACCTGCTCACCGTCGACCCCGCCACGGGCCTGAACCACTTCCGCTCGGCCCAGGCGAAGTTCGGCACGGCGGGTCTCGCGTACGAGAGGTCCTTCGGCGCGTACGAGAAGCTCGTCCCGCTGCGTCAGCTGGAGCTCGCCTTCGGCGAGGACTTCTGGCCCCGGCTGCACAGGCTGGTCCGCGAGGAGAACCCGCAGTCCGACTGGACCGAGACCGCCAAGCGCTACCGCGCGCTCGCCACGTACTCCAGCCGCGTCGCCGGCCACGACCTCACCGCCTTCTTCCTCGACCGCTGGGCCTTCCCCATCGACGCCACGGGCCGGGCCGAACTCGCCGCGCTGAACCTGCCCACGCCCCCCGTCGACCCCAGCACGCTGACCGACTGACGCCCCGTCCGGGAGGAACCGCCATGCACGACTTCACTCCCCGCAGACGCACCCTGCTCGCCGCCGGCATCGGCGCCCTCCTCCTGCCGCTCGCCCCGGGCGCGGGAGAGGCGCACGCCGAGACCATCGGTGCGACGACCGACCCCTTCGACACCCTCCGAGCCCGCGCCGCCGAGCTGGCCACCGGCGGCGCCATCGACCCCGCCGACCCGGTCTACGCCACCGCCCTGGCCACCCTGAACACCGCGGCGGCGGCAGCATGGACCACCCTGGACCGCACCGCCGCCCGTGCCGCCCTGTGGACCGACCTGGCCCCCGTCACCGCACCCGCCAACTTCAGCCTCTCGTACGGGCGACTGCTCACCCTGGCGACCGCCTGGGCGACTCCCGGTGCCACCCTGCACGGTGACGAGCAGGTCGCCGCCGCGGTCGTCGAGGCACTGGCCTTCCTGAACGACACGGCCTACCACCCCGCCAAGCCCGAGTCCGGCAACTGGTGGTTCTGGGAGATCGGCGCGCCCCGCAACCTCATGGACGTCTGCGTCCTGCTCGGCGACCGCATCCCCGCCGACCGGATCGCCGCCTACTGCGCCGTCGTGGATCGGTTCTGCGCCAACCCCGACCGCCGCACCAACAGCCCGTCCCTCGCCGAGACCGGGGCCAACCGGGCCGACAAGGCGGCGATCGTCGCCCTGCGCGGCATCGTCGGCCACAGCGCCGACAAGCTCGCGCTGGCCCGCGACGGACTGTCCGACGTGCGCGACGCGGGCCGGAACAGCCTGTTCAGGTACGTCACCTCCGGCGACGGCTTCTACCCCGACGGGTCGTTCGTCCAGCACTCCGACGTCGCCTACACCGGCACGTACGGCAATGTCCTGCTCAGCCGGGTCGCCTACCTCGTCGCCCTGCTCGCCGGCTCGGAGTGGAGGATCACCGACAGCGGCATCGCGGTGATCCACGAAGCCGTCGAGCGGAGCTTCGCCGCCGTCACCTTCGACGGGCTGATGATGGACGCCGTACGCGGCCGGGCGATCTCCCGCGACCGGGAACGGGACTTCCACACCGGCGCCGGAACGACCACCAACATGCTGCTCCTGGCGACGGGCGCACCCCCGGAGTACGCGGCCAGGTGGCATGCGATCGCCAAGGGCTGGATCCGGCGCAACACCGACACGCCCTACCTGCCGCTCGCCACCGTCCCCGCGCTCCGGCGGGCCGCGGCCGTCCTCGCCGATCCCGCGGTTCCCACGGCCCCACCCGCCGTCGGCCACACCGTCTTCGCCGACATGGACCGGATCGTGCACCGCCGCGACGACTGGACGCTGGCCCTGAGCCTGTCGTCCAAGCGGATCGCCGCCTACGAGGCGGGCAACGGCGAGAACCTGCACGGCTGGTACACCGGCGACGGAATGACGTACCTCTACGGCGACGACCGCGCCCAGTTCTCGGACGGCTTCTGGCCCACCGTGAACCCGTACCGGCTCCCGGGAACCACCGTGGACACCCGGCCCCGCGCCGACGCGGGCAGCGCACCCGGCACCAGCACCTACAAGCCCACGAACGCCGTCGCGGGCGGAGCCGTGCTGCGCGGGCGCCACGGAGCCGCCGCGATGGAGCTGATCGCGGCCGGGAGCACCCTGCGGGCCCGCAAGGCGTGGTTCTGCCTCGACGACGCGGTGGTCGCCCTCGGCACCGGGATCACGGCCTCCGACGGACGCACCGTCGAGACGATCGTGGAGAACCGCAACCTGCACGCCGACGGGACCAACAGGCTCGTCGTCGACGGACGGGCGCGGTCCGATGCCCTCGGCCGCTCCGCGCTGGTCCCGGGAGCCCGCTGGGCACATCTGGAAGGCGTCGGCGGCTATGTCTTCCCCGGCGGTGCCGATGTGAGCATCCTGCGCGAGGAGCGCACCGGAGCCTGGCGTGACATCAACAACGGTGCGGACACGGGGGGTTCGGCCGACGTGCTGACCCGGCGCTACGCGACGCTCTGGCTCGACCACGGCGTCTCGCCGACCGACACCGGCTACGCCTATGTGCTGCTGCCGGGCCACGGAGTGGTGCGCACGGCCGCCTGGGCGGCCTCCCGCCCCGTCGACATCGTCGCCAACACCCCCGAGGTGCAGGCGGTGCGCGTCCCACGGCTCGGGCTGATCGCCGCCCACTTCTGGACCGCGTCCGCTGCCGCCGGTATCACCGCGAGCGGGCCCGGCACGATCCTCATCCAACGGCGGGGCGGGGGCGTCTCGGTGGCCGTGGCCGACCCGGGACGCACCGGGACCACCCTCACCTTCGAACTGCCCTGGGAAGTCAAGGGCGTCACGAGCGCCGACGGCACGGTCACCGTCACCACGGGCCGTCGGCCCGTTCTGACCGTCCAGGTCGGCGGCTCCAGGGGCCACACCCACGCCGCCGAGCTCCACTGACCCGTCGAGAGGACATTCCCTTGCGTGCGAAGCGCACCGCCGCCCTGATCTCCGCCGCCCTGGTCTGCTGCTCCGCCGTACTGGCCGGGGCCGGCCCGGCCGCCGCCGCGGAGCCCGGTGGGTACACCGTCACCGACATCCGGCAGCAGCTCGACGGAATACCCGGACTCACGGTGGTCTCCGTGGGAGAGAAGAGCGGCTACCCCTACTACACCCTGACCTTCACCCAGCCCGTCGACCACCGGAACCCCGCGAAGGGGACCTTCGAGCAGCGGCTGACGCTCTGGCACAAGTCGACCGCGGCCCCGATGGTCCTCTACACCGGCGGCTACACCCTCGCCACCTCCACCCGTGAGATCACCACCCTGCTGGACGCCAACCAGGTCAGCGTCGAGCACCGCTTCTTCGGCACCTCCCGCCCGGACCAGGTCGACTGGGACGACCTCGACATCTGGCAGGAGGCGACCGACGAGCACGCCCTCGTCGAGGCCCTGAAGACGCTGTACACCGCCAAGTGGATCGGCACCGGCGCCAGCAAGGGCGGCATGACGCAGGTCTACCACGAGCGCCACTACCCGCAGGACCTGGACGCCGTCGTCGCGTACGTGGCCCCCAACGACGCCGTCAACAAGGACGACCAGACCTACGAGAAGTTCTTCGACTCCGTCGGCACCCCCGAGTGCCGGGCCGCCCTGAACGCCGTGCAGCGCGAGATGCTGGTGCGCCGCGGCGCCCTGCTGCCCCGCTTCGAGGCCGACGCGGCCCGGAAGGGCTACACGTTCCACCACCTCGGCTCCGCCGACCGCGCCTACGAGTTCTCGGTCCTGGACCAGGTGTGGAACTTCTGGCAGAGCGGGACCGCCGACAACTGCGCCACCGTGCCGGACGCGCGGGCCGCCGGCGACGAGGAGCTGTGGACCTGGTCGCTCGGCCACGGCCTGAGCGTCTACCACGACGGATCGGGTTCCCCCTCGGGCGTCGGCCCGTACTACCGGCAGGCCGCCACCCAGCTCGGCTGGGCCGATCTGAGGTTCAAGCACCTGCGCGACGTCCGCCGGTACCCGGAGCTCTACCAGCCCAACTCACTCCTCCCCGCGGAGCTCCGCGGCGGATACGACAACGGCGCCACGCGGGACGTCGATCACTGGGTCCGCACCCGTGGCGAGCGGATGATGTTCGTCTACGGCCAGAACGATCCGTGGAGCGCGGAGAAGTTCACGCCGAGCAAGCACGACTCCCAGCTCCATGTCGCACCGAACACCAACCACTCGGCCCTGGTCTCCAAGCTCACGCCCGAGGACCGCGCGGCGGCCGAGGCCACGATCCGTCGCTGGGCCGCCGCCGAGTAGCCGGGCCACCCCGAACCACAGGAAGTGAGGCGCCCCGTGCCCGCACCGTACGTGCAGCTCCCGGCGACCGACCGCGTTCTCTCGCCGCGCACCGGGTGGACCCGCGCGCACTGGGAGGCGGTGGCGGACGCCCTGCTCGCGGGAGTGGCTCCGTACGCCACACCCGGCTTCGCCCAGTACCGGCTGCCTGGCCGGGCCAGCTGGTCGGGCGTGGTCTGCGACGGCCTCGAGGGGTACGCGCGGACCTTCCTGCTCGCGGCCTTCCGGATCGCGGGAGCCGGCGGGGACGTGGACCCACGGCTCGTCGAGCGGTACGCGACGGGCCTGGCGGCCGGCACCGACCCGGCGTCCGGCGAGGCCTGGCCCCGGCTGACGGACTGCTCGCAGCAGATGGTCGAGGCCGCGTCCGTCGCCATCGGTCTGCACGAGACCCGCCCCTGGATCTGGGACCGGCTGGACACCCGGGTCCAGGAACGGGTCGTCGACTGGCTCTCCGGCTTCGTCGGTCACCGCACCTGGGACAACAACTGGCGGCTCTTCCAGGTCGTGTCCGAGCAGTTCCTCGCCTCCGTCGGCGCACCGTACGCCCAGGACGACATCGACGGCGGTCTGGACCGGATCGACGACTGGTACCTCGGCGACGGCTGGTACACCGACGGCGACGGCCGCAACTTCGACTACTACAACGGCTGGGCCCTGCATCTGTACCCGCTGCTGTGGGCGCGGATCGCCGCCGAGGAGGACGGCGACCGGGCCAAGGTCCACAAGGAGCGCCTCACCGCGTTCCTCGACGGATACGCGCACTTCTTCGGCGGCGACGGCGCGCCCGTGCACCAGGGCCGCTCGCTCGCCTACCGGTACGCCGCCGTCGCCCCGGTCTGGATGGGCGCGCTCAGCGGTGCCACACCGTACGCCCCCGGTCTGACCCGCCGTCTCGCGTCCGGCGCCGTACGCCACTTCACCGAGCGCGGGGTCCCCGACGAACGCGGGCTGCTCCCGCTCGGCTGGTACGACACCTTCCTGCCCAGCACCCAGCCCTACTCGGGACCCGCCTCGCCCTACTGGGCGAGCAAGGGCTTCCTCGGGCTGCTGCTGCCGCCGGACCACGAGGTGTGGACAGCACGCGAGCTGCCGCTGCCCGTCGAGGAGGCGGACCTGTACACCGCCCTTCCGGTACCGGGCTGGCTGCTGCACGGCACCCGGCACGACGGCATCGTCAGGCTGGTCAACCACGGCAGCGACCACAACCCGCCCGAGCCCGAGCCGGCCTCCGACGATCCGCACTACGCCAAGTTCGCCTACTCCACGCACACCGCACCGGAGAGCGCCCCGCACGCCTGGGAGCGCACGGTCGACAACCACATCGCCCTCGTCGACGCCGACGGCAGGGCCGGTCGACGCGTACGCATCCATCCGCTCGGCACCGGGGACCGCAGGGCCGCCTCCTGGTACGCGGCGCGGCTCCCCGGCGACGACACCGAGTACCGCATCGAGACCACCTCGCTGCTGCACGGACCGTGGGAGATCCGGGTGCACCGCGTCGAAGCACCCCCTGGAGTCACCGTCCGCGAAGGCGGACACGCGCTCGCCGACGCGCGGCAGCCGGCCGCACACACCGGACCGCACTGGGCCACGGCCCGTCGCCTCGACGGACTGACCAGCGCGGTCGTCGGACTGTACGGCTGGCACGAGAGCGCCGCCGTGGCCCGCGACATCGAGGCGAACGCCCTCGGCCCGCACTCGGCCGTCCCGTACGTCCGGTCCGCCGCGCTGCCGGGCGGACGCAGTGTCCATGTGACCCTCGTCGTCCTCTCCGGCGACGCCGTCCATCCGGCGGAGCTCCGCGAGGCCGTCTCGGTGACGGTCGACGACGGGTCAGGCGTGACCGTCCGCTTCCCCGACGGCACCGAACTCCGCGCCTGACCAGGGCGGTCGGGCCGGTCCTTCCCCCCAACCCAGCCCCTTGGAGGAGAGAGATGAACCGCTTCCTCGCGCACCTTCGTTCGGCGAGACCACCGGCTGTGACGGCCGCTCTGCTGGCCGTGCTCTCCATGGTCTCGTTCGCCCCGGCGTCAGCGGCACCCGAGCAGCGGGACGGTGGGAGTTCCACGTCCGTCCTGGCGGCGGGCTACGCCCTGACGGAGAACAAGTACCGGGCGGACGCGGGCCTCGGCACGTGCCTGCGCACCTTCAGCGGCAACGACACGGTGCAGGTCGGCGACTGCGCCGCCACGGGCACCCCCACCGACTTCACCTCCATGCGGCAGTGGCAGGCGGTGGACCAGGGCAACGGCTACGTCCTGCTCCAGAACAAGTACAGGACGGACGCCGGCCTCGGCAGCTGTCTGCGCACCTTCAGCGGCTCCGCCGACGTCCGCGCGGGTGCCTGCGCCGGGACGGGCACCCCCACCGACTACACCTCCATGCGCCTCTGGAAGACGGTCGACCAGGGCAACGGCTACGTCCTGCTCCAGAGCAAGTACCGGGCCGACGCGGGCCTCGGGACGTGCCTGCGCACCTTCAGCGGCAACGACACGGTGCAGGTCGGCGACTGCGCCGCGACGGGCGGAGCCACCGACTACACCTCCATGCGCCTCTGGGACTCCGCGGCCTTCGCCGCCGAAGGCTGGCCCACCCGCCCCGTCATAGGCCAGAAGCGGGCCCTGGTGATCGCCACACACTGGAACGACGCCACCCCGGCCGACCCCGCCCCGATCCGTCAGGCGACGCTCGGCGACGGCTACGCCTCCCTCCGGTCCTACCTCCAGGAGGTGTCCGGCGGAGCACTCGACCTCACGGGCGACATGCTGGAGGACGTCGACCTGGGCGCACGCCCGGCCGCCTGCGACTCCGGGGCGATCCGGAGCTCCGCGAGGGCGGCCGCACTGGCACGGGGGGTGAACCCCGACACGTACGACTACCTCCTCGTCGACATCTCCCGTCACTCGGCGTGCGCGTTCGAGGGGCTGGCCTCCCAGCCCGGCAACTGGATCATCTCCAACGGAGTCGGCCACAAGACGTGGATGTGGACCCATGAGTTCGGCCACAACCTCGGCTTCCAGCACTCCGCCACGCTCAAGAACTGTCCGACGGCGGGCACGGTGACACGGGTGAACGGCAGCTGCACCCAGGCCGGCGGCGACGACCCGACGGACACCATGGGTGGCGGCGGCATGCACCTCTACCCCGTCAGCTACCGCCAGTTCGCCGGCTGGATCCCGGACGCGCAGGTGGTCGGGATCGGGTCGACCGGTAGCTACTCGCTGGGCGTGCTGGGGGAGAGCGGCACCCAGGAGTACCGCATCGCCCGCGGTGACGGCACCTACCTGTCACTGGAGTTCCGCCGTCCCACGCCGCCGTACGACGCCTACACCGACAGCGATCCGCTGGTGAACGGCGTGATCGCACGCATCGTCACCAGCGGGGCGACGATGCACAACAGGCTCGTGGACGCCACGCCCGCGACCACGACCACCGCGGACGCGCCCCTGGCCGCGGGCAGGACGCTCGTGGACGAGATCGCCGACGCGGCGGTCACGGTCTGCTCCGTCACGGCTCAGGGCGCGAACCTCCGGGTCGCGGTGGGTGGCACGACACCGCCCGCCTGCTGATCCCGGTAGTGGACTCGGTGGTCCCCGGCTCAGCGGCGGGGGGCCACCGAGTCCCGTACGACGACATGGGTACCCAGGCGCACCCTCCTGCCCGTCGGTGGGCGCCAGGCGTCGTCGTCCTCGAGAGGGAGCGCGCAGCGGACGGCCCGACGACCCATCTCCTCCAGCGGGACATGGACGGTCGTCAGGCGGGGGCGCACCGTCAACGCGGCGGGGATGTCGTCGTACCCGACGAGGGAGATGTCCTCGGGAACGCGCCTCCCGGCCTCCTCCAGCGCCTGCAGCGCGCCGATGGCCACCATGTCGTTGGCGGCGAAGACGGCCGTGAACTCCAGGCCCGAGGCGAGGATCCGGGAGAGCTCGCGCCAGCCGAAGGCCGGGCTGAAGGCGCCGGTCCTGACGAGCTCGGGAGCGGGCTGGACGCCGCGCAGCGCGAGCGCCCTGCGATGTCCGGCCAGCCGGTCGCGGGTGGTGGAGAGGGCCGGCGGGCCGCCGAGGTACAGGATCCGCTCGTGGCCGTTGGTCAGCAGATGGTCGGTGATGGCGAAGGCACCGCCCTCGTTGTCGTACTCGACCGACGAGGTGGGCACCTCGTCGCCGATCGAGGGGCGGCCGCAGAGCACGAGCTTCATGCCCCCGTCGTCCAGCTCCCTTGCCTTGCGGGCCAGTTCACGCGTGTACGAGCGGTCGTCGGTGCTGCCGCCCACGAGGATCACCGCCGCGGCCCGGCGCTCCTGCATCAGCTCGATGGCCCCCAGCTCACGCTTCGGGTCGCCCTGGGTGGTGCACACCAGGCACAGCCGGTTGCCGGCCGAGGCCTCGCGTTCCACACCGCGCGCGATGAAGGCGTAGAAGGGGTCGACGACATCGTTGACGATGATGCCGACCGTCTGGCCGTCCGTGCCCGCCAGGGCGCGGGCATGGGCGTTGACGACATAGCCGAGCTCGCGCACGGCGGCCTCGACCCGCTCCCGCGTGACGGCCGAGACGGGGTAGTTCCGGTTCATGACGCGGGACACCGTCGCCGTCGAGACACCGGCGTGCCGGGCCACGTCCACGACGGTGGCGCGGCGCTGCCCCTCGGCGGCCGTCTTCCTGGTGGTCATGCGCGGCGCGCCAGATCCTCGTGGCGTACGGGGTGCAGCAGCGGCTCGCCCCGGGCGAAACGCGCGAGTTCGTCGACGGCCAGCGCGCCCAGGCGGCCGACCTCGTTGCCCAGGGCGCCGGCGACGTGGGGGGTGAGGAACGCGTTCGGCAGATCCCACAGGGGGTGGCCCTCGGGGAGGGGCTCGGGGGAGGTGACGTCGAGCACGGCGTCGAGGCGGCCGGCGACGAGCTGTTCGGTGAGGGCCTCGGTGTCGATCAGCGCGCCGCGGGCGGTGTTGACCACGAGCGTTCCGGGCCGCATCAGGCCGAGGCGACGGCGGTCCAAAAGGTGGTGGGTGTCCGGGGTGTCGGGCGCGTGGACCGTGACCACATCGCTGGTGGCGACGAGGGTGTCGAGGTCGACCAGGGTCCAGCCGTGGCGCTCGGCCTCGGCGGGAGTGACGTACGGGTCGTAGAGCCGCACCGTGGCGTCGAGCAGCCGCAGCATGTCGAGCAGCCGACGGCCGGTGTGGGAGGCGCCGATCACTCCGACGGTCAGGCCGTGCGCGCCGAGCCAGGGGCGGCCGCGCAGGTCGGCGGGGGTGCGATGGGTGCGACGCGTGCGGAACAGCTCGGCCAGGGAGAAGGCGCGTTTGGCTCCGAGCACGATCGCCGCGAAGGCGAACTCGGCGACGGGTACGGCGTTGGCCGCGGCCGCGGTCGAGACGAGGATGCCGCGGGCATGGACCTCCGGTGTGAGGAAGGTCTTCACGGTGCCGGCCGCGTGGATCACCGCGCGCAGGCGAGGCGCGGCGTCGAGTACGTCGGCGTCGACGGCGGGGCATCCCCAGCCCGTGACCAGCACCTCCGTCTCGGCGAGCAGCGACCGGGCGGCGGGCGAGGAGAACTCGGTCAGCGGGCCCGGTCGCAGCAGACGCGCCGTGGACAGCAGGCGCGCGTGCACATCGGGCGGGAAGACACTGTCCAGTTGAGCGGGATCCATGGCCAGTGCGGTGTGCGGCCGTCGGAGTGTGCGGGCTCCCACTGTGCCTCCGGGATAGTAAACGTGTACTGCGATGAGGGAACCGTAGGGACGCGGGAGTTGGAGCGTCAAGGGCTTCTTTTCAACGCACCCTATTGACGCGGGGGTTAAGCGGTTACTACCTTCCGGCGGCAGACACCCGTTACACCCGCTTGGCCCGATCGGGCGCCTCCCCGCCGAACAGGACTGTTCATGGCCGAAACAACGTCCCCTCCGCCGCGGGCCGTTCACCGACTCTCGCTACGGCAGCGGCTCCAGCGCGACAAAGTGATGCTGCTCCTGTGCCTGCCCGGCTTCCTGTACTTCGTGGTCTTCCACTACGTACCGCTGCTGGGGTATGTCGTGGCCTTCCAGGACTACCAGCCGTACCTGGGCTACATGCACAGCGTCTGGGTCGGCATCACGAACTTCACCTCGGCCTTCACCGACCCCGACTTCTGGTCGGCCACCGGCAACACCCTGACGATCGCCGTCGTGCAACTGGTCCTGTTCTTCCCGGTGCCGATCGCGCTGGCCATGCTTCTGAACAGCATCGTCAGCGACAGACTGCGCCGCTTCGTCCAGAGCGTCGTCTACCTGCCGCACTTCATCGGCTGGGTCATCATCGTCTCGATCTTCCAGCAGATCCTGGGAGGAGCGGGCGTCGTGCCCGATCTCCTCGCGGCGATCGGCCTGCCGCGCTACGACATGATGACCGACCCGGACGCGTTCCCCTGGCTGCTGGCGCTCCAGGTCATGTGGAAGGACGCCGGCTGGGGCACCATCATCATCCTCGCGGCGCTGCTCTCCATCGACCGCGGCCTCTACGAGGCGGCCGCGATGGACGGAGCGGGCCCCTGGCGCCGCTTCTGGCACGTCACCCTGCCCGGTCTCTCCCCGGTCGTCGTCCTGCTGCTGATCCTCAACCTCGGCAACATCCTGACCGTCGGCTTCGAGCAGATCCTCCTCCAGCGCGACGCGGTCGGCCCCGACGCCGGTGAAGTCCTCGACACCTACGTCTACTTCCACGGGATCAAGGACAACGAGTGGGGCACCGCCGCCGCCGTCGGCCTCGTCAAGGCCGTCATCGGCACCGTCCTCGTCGTCGGTGCCAACAAGTTCGCCCACCGGCTCGGCCACGAAGGGGTGTACCGCGGTGCTGACCGCTGAGAAGACATCGCGCCGCAAGGGCGCCCTCCCGCGACCCGTCCCCACAGGCGAGCCGGCCGACCCCCGCGAGCTGCGCCCCTCGGGTGCCCGGCCGCCGTGGATGGAGCAGCCGACGAAACTCGGCCTCGTCGGCAAGGCCCTCGTCATCGTCGTCGTCGTGGCGCTCGTCGCGTACCCGCTGCTCGGCGTGATCGGCACGAGCTTCGCCTCGCAGAGCGACATCATCACGTCCAGCGGGCTCGTCCTGTGGCCCGACCATCCCAACCTCGACGCCTACCGCACCGTCTTCACCGGTGGCGTCGTCACCCGCGCCCTGCTGGTCAGCCTGGGCGTCACCCTCGTCGGCACGCTCGCCAGCCTGCTCTGCACGATCGGCATGGCGTACGGCCTCTCGCGCCGGGAGGTGGTCGGCTCGCGCTTCGTCCTCATGACCGCCCTGTTCACCATGCTCTTCCACGCGGGCGTCATCCCCAACTTCCTCCTGGTGAAGGAGCTGGGCCTCTACAACACCTTCGCCGCGCTCGTCCTTCCGACCATGGTCAGCGCCTTCAACCTCGTCGTCATGAGGGCCTTCTTCATGAACCTGCCCGAGGAGCTGTACGACGCCGCGAAGGTCGACGGCGCCGGCGACTTCCGGATCCTCGTGCGGATCGTGCTGCCGCTGTCCAAGGCGGTCATCGCCGTGGTCGGTCTCTTCTACGCGGTCGCCTACTGGAACGCGTACTTCAACGCCCTCCTCTATCTCGGTGACAACGACAAGTGGCCGCTGCCGATGGTGCTGCGCACCTTCGTCCTCCAGGGGCAGAGCCTCGCCGACGGCTCCGTGGGAGAGGCCGCGTCTCCGCAGCAGGCGGTCCAGATGGCGGTGCTCGTCGTCGCGGTCGTACCGATCCTGCTCGTCTACCCCTTCCTCCAGCGGTTCTTCACCAAGGGCGTCCTCACCGGCGCGGTCAAGGGCTGACCGGTCGCCCGCAGACTCCCCACCCCCCTCGAACCTTCCTGTCCCGTACGCCATTTCGCTGAGGAGACTCAGATGTCCGGCTCCACATTCATCAATCGGCGCACCCTGTTCCGCTGGGGTGCGGGCGTCGGCCTCGGTGTGGCCGCGGCCCCGCTGCTCGCCGCCTGCGGCGACGGCGGCACCACGGCGAAGGCGGAGGCGAAGAGCGCCTCGCTGATCCCCCGCACCACGGTCCGCAACATCGGTCTCAAGCCCGATCTCGCGGGTACGGCCGCCGGTGTCCCGCAGGGCTACTTCTCGTACCCGGCCAAGCCGCTGCGCGCCACCCGGCCCACCCCGCTCAAGGGGGCGAAGAAGATCACGGCGACCACGGAGACCTTCACCACGCCACCGCCCGCCCGGGAGAAGAACGCCGCCTGGCGTGCCATCGAGGAGATGCTGGGCACCGAGGTGGACTTCACGGCCGTGCCCGCCGACGACTATCCCGCGAAGTTCTCCACGATGGTGGCCAGCGACAGCCTTCCGGACATCTTCATGTACCCGGAGACCGGCGGCGTCGACGACCTGCCCGGATTCCTCGGCGCCACGTGCGCCGATCTGACGCCGCACCTCGCGGGCGACGCGATCAAGGACTATCCGAACCTCGCGGCCATCCCCGAACAGGCCTGGCGCCAGGCGATCTTCGGCGGCAGGCTCTACGGCATCCCGATCACCCGCTACGGCACCACCGGCGCGGGCTTCTACCGCCACGACCTCTTCGCGCGGGCCGGTGTCACGAGCCTCGACCAGATCACCGACATGGACCGCTTCGTCGAGCTGGCCAAGGAGCTGACCCGGCCCAAGGAGAACCAGTACGCCTTCTCCGCCGGCGTCACGACCCTGCTCGCCGAGTCCGCGGGCGCCCCGTACTTCTGGTCCATGGACCCCGCCTCGGGGAAGTGGACGTACCAGCTGGAGACCGACGCGTACCGACTGGCCGTCGAGACGGCCGCCAAGCTGTACAAGGCGGGCTGCTTCTACCCGGGCACGGTCCAGATGGTCGGTGCGCAGAAGGCCGAGTACACCAACCTGTTCAAGAGCGGCAAGGCCGCCTACGTCTACGACGGGATGCCCGCCTTCCTCCAGCCCGGCACCGGCTACGTCGACGCGATGGCGGCCGTCGACCCCTCCTTCGACGTGCGGCCGATGACCCCCTTCGGCAAGAGCGCCGTCGCCTGGATGGACAACGTCGCCCTCCAGAACACCCACATCAGGAAGGCCGACGTCAAGCGGGTCAAGGAGATCCTCACCCTGGCGGACTTCGCGGCATCGCCGTTCGGCTCCGTCGAATACACCCTCATCCACTACGGCGTCGAGGGCGTCGACCACGAGCGCGACGCCAAGGGCAACCCGAAGCTCACCAAGCAGGGCATCCAGGACATCGCCGTGCCGTGGAACAAGCTCTCCTCGCCGGTACCGCCGCTGTTCAACGCGGCGTCCGCGGACGCCGTCCGGCACGTCCACGACGCGTACACCCGGTTGATCCCGATGATGCAGCACGACCCGACGCAGGAGTACGCCTCGCCGACCTGGGACTCCAAGGGCAACGGCAGCCTCCTCACCATCCACCAGGACGGCGTCAAGGACATCGTCGCGGGCCGAAAGCCGATCTCCTCGTACGACGCCGTGGTGCGCAAGTGGCGCGACGCGGGCGGCGACACATGCCGCGCCGAATTCGAGCAGGCTTCGCAGAAGGGGAAGAAGTGACCACCATGAGACGTACGCTCCTCACGAAGGCGGGCATCGCCGCCGTCGCCGCGGTGATCGCCCTGCCGCTGCTCGGCACCCCCGCCCGCGCCCACGGCTTCGACCCGAAGCCCGGCTCCGACGGCGTCGGCGACCCGCTCTTCCCGACCCTCGGCAACGGCGGCTACGACGTCCAGCACTACGACCTGTCGTTCGACTTCACCCCGGTGACCTACGACTTCACCGGCACCATGAAGATCCGCGCGAAGGCCACCCAGGACCTCTCCTCCTTCAACCTCGACGTCGACTCCCTCGCCATCGACGAGGTGAAGGTGAACGGCGAGGACGCCGCCTGGGCCGTCTCGCTCGGCAAGAGCGGCCAGGAACTCACCGTCACCCCGGCCGGCGGGCTGCGCGACCACCGCCCCTTCGAGGTCGCCGTGACCTACCACGGCAACGGGAAGACCAAGCCGATCGGCGCACCCGGCTGGCGCTACATGAGCGACGGCGGCTTCGCCTCCGCGGCTCAGTCGTCCCGCGCCGACACCTTCGCCCCCGTCAACGACACCCCCATGGACAAGGCGAGCTGGACCTTCCACCTCACCGCGCCCGACGGATGGACGCCCGCCGCCAACGGCACGGCTACCGGCATCCGTCCGGCCGGCGACGGGAAGACCACCTTCGACTTCCGCCTCGACGCCCCCATGGCCTCCGAACTCCTCGGCATCTCCGTGGAGAAGCAGACCCTGCTGACCGGGCGCGGACCGCACGGTGTGCGGCTGCGCCACTACGTCCCCGACGACCAGGTCGCCACCTACCGGCCGATCGTCGAGCAGACCGGCGGCCAGATCGCCTGGCTGGAGCAGACCCTCGGCGTCCGCTACCCCTTCGACACGTACGGGATGCAGATCGTCCGCGACGGGTACTCCGACGCCCTGGAGAACCAGACCCTCTCGCTCTTCGGGCCCGGCTGGTTCAAGAACGCGAGCACCTCGACGACGTACACGAACGTCATGATCCACGAGCTGACCCACCAGTGGTTCGGCGACTCGGTCACGCCCCGCACCTGGCAGAGCGCCTGGCTGAACGAGGGGCCGGCCGTCTACTACGCCGCCCTCTGGGCCGACCAGCAGGGCACCGCCTCCATGGAGGCCAAGATGCGCACGGCGTACGGGAAGCTCGACGCCGTGCGCAAGAGCGACGGTCCGCCCGGGCTGCCCACCGCGCTCGGCGGATTCAACATCTACGACGGTGCCGCCGTCGTCCTCTACGCCCTGCACCAGCGGGTCGGCCAGGAGGAATTCGACGCGATCATGAAGTCCTGGCTGATCAAGCACCGGCACGGCAACGCCGACTCCCAGGACTTCATCGACAACGCGGTGCGCGTCACGCACGACCCCACGCTGCGCCCCTTCCTGGAGGAGTGGCTGTTCGGCCTGGACAACCCGGCCATGCCCGGCCACCCCGACTGGAGCTGATGCCGACCATGAACGGCACCCGCCTGGTCCTGGCACTCGCCACGACGGCCGCCCTTCTCTCCGGCGCCCCGGCCGCGCAGGCCGCCCCGGCCACCGCGGCCGGGCCGGCACCCCGCGTCCTCCACGCCGCCCCCGACGGCTCCGGCTCGACCTGCAGCCCCGGCCGGCCCTGCTCCCTCGACGGCGCCCGTGACGCCGCCCGCACGGTCCACGGACGCGATGTACGCGTCGAACTGGCCGACGGCACCTACACGTTGAGCAAGCCACAGGAGCTCGGCGCGGCCGACTCCGGACGTGGCGGACACACCGTCACCTGGACGGCCGCCCCCGGGGCCGACCCCGTACTCTCCGGCGGCCGGGCGCTCACCGGCTGGTCCGAGAACGTGGACGGCACCTGGACCGCCAAGGCCCCCGACGGTGTCACCCCGCGCCAGCTCTTCGTCGACGGCGTACGGGCCGTCCGGGCGCGCGGCGACTCCTGCGCCGCCCCCGTGTGCGACGCCACCAAGGCCGGTATGACCGGCGCGCGGGCCACCGGCATCGCCGACTGGGCGCGCCCCACCGACGCGGAGGCCGTCATCCGGGTCCGGTGGCGCAACTACCACTGCCGGATCACTGCCGTCAGCGGCGACGTGATGACGTTCGCACAGCCCTGCTGGACCAACTCGGCCTCCGGCACCGACCGCACCGGGCCGGCCTGGGACACGACCACCGTCGACTCGTCCCGCTACACGAAGGTCTCCTTCTTCGAGAACGCCCGGGAACTGCTCGACCAACCGGGCGAATTCGTCTGGGACTCGGCCGCGCGCACCGTCACCTACCTGCCGCGCCGGGGCGAGAATATGCGCCGCGCCGAGACCGTCAGCCCGGTCACCGAGAACCTGCTCGTCCTCGACGGCGCGCACGATCTCCGGGTGACGGGCATCGGCTTCGCGTACGCCGCCTATCTGCAGCCCTCCACGGACGAGGGGTACGCGGGGATGCAGGCGGGACTCACCCTGACGGGTGCCACCGGGCCCACCGACCACGCGGGTCGCTACTACACCAAGCCCGCCGCCGCGCTCACCGTCCGGGGCGGACGGCAGGTGGTCGTCGACCACGTGGCGTTCACCCGTCTCGGCGGCGCCGGCGTGGTCTTCGAGCAGGGCACCCAGGACTCCACCCTCACCCGCTCCCGGTTCACCGACCTCTCCTCCGGAGCCGTCTACATCGGTGACACGGAACCCATGCCGGCCGCCGAGCTCGCGGGGGCCCGCAACACCGTGTCGTACAACACGATCCGACGCACGGGAGTGGAATACACCGACGCCGTCGGCATCTGGGCCGGGTACGAGGCCGAGACCGTCATCGACCACAACACCCTCGACGACCTGCCGTACTCCGGCATCTCCGTCGGCTGGGGCTGGAACCAGCCCGAAGCCCGGACTTCCGTGCTGCGCGACAACCGCGTCACGAACAACCGGATCACCAACGTCATGCGTGTCGCGTACGACCAGCACGACGGCGGCGCCGTCTACACCCAGGGCGCCCAGCCCGGCACCGTGATCTCCGGCAACTACATCAACCGCAGCGCGTACGGCAACACCGAGCGCGACGGCAACGGCATCTACCTCGACGAACAGTCCAGCCACATCACCGTCACCCGCAACGTGCTCACCCGCGTGGGCTACAAGTGGGTCTCCAACTGGGCCGACTACGGCATCGACAACCACGCCACCGGCAACTGGACCGACACCGCCGCCCCCGCCCTCACGGGCACCGGCTCGACCATGACCGCCAACCGCACCGGGCTCGACCGACTGCCCGCAGAGGCGCTGCACGTCGCCGCGACCGCGGGCGCCGGAGGACGTGGCCCGGTCGAACAGCTCCGCCCCGACCTGGCCCGGGCGGGCACGGCCACCCAGTCGTCCACCGACGGCACGGCGACCGCGGACCACGCCACGGACGGCGACACCACCACCGACACCCGCACCCTCGCCGAACCCGGCGCATGGTGGCAGGTGGACCTCGGCGACACCCGTCACGTCGGACAGATCGAGGTCTGGAACAACACCTCGATGACCACGGCCGACTTCGACGTCCAGGTGGCCACCACGGCGGACTTCTCCGACGCCACGACGCTCCACGTCACCGGCAAGGCGCTCCGACCCACCCTTCTGGACACCGACAGAGAGGCCCGATACGTGAGGATCAAGCTCAGCGGCACCGGACGCGTGGCCCTGGCCCATGTCCTGATCCACCCGTAGGCCTCTTCACAGGAAGGCAGCTCCCATGCCCACCCCCTCCGATCTGCGTCTCGGCGTCCTCGGCTACGGACTGCGCGGCACCCTCGCCCGCACCGCCCACCGGCCGGGCGCGGGCTCCCGAATCACCGCGCTCGCCGACCACGACGCCACGGCGCGGACGGAGGGGGCGCTCGCCTTCCCCGGCGCGCGGGTGACCGACGACCACCGGGAGGTGCTCGCCGACCCCGACATCGACGCGGTCCTCGTCCTCACCCCCGACCACACCCACGCCGACGTCACCTGCGAAGCCCTGAAGGCCGGCAAACCCGTCTTCGTCGAGAAGCCCCTCGACATCGCCATCGAGCGGTGCGACGAGATCCTGCGGACCGCCCGCGAGACCGGGACACGGCTGTACGTCGGCCACAACATGCGCCACATGCCGGTCGTCCGTCTGATGCGCGACATCATCGCGCGCGGCGAGATCGGCGAGGTCAAGACCGTATGGGTACGGCACTTCGTGGGCTACGGAGGCGACTGGTACTTCAAGGACTGGCACGCCGAACGACGCAACACCACCGGGCTGTTGCTGCAGAAGGCCGCGCACGACATCGACGTCCTGCACTGGCTCGCCGGCGGCTGGACGCGCCAGGTGCAGGCCCTCGGCGACCTGATGGTCTACGGCGACAACCCGCACCGCCGCGCGCCGGGCGAGCCCAAGGCGGACGACTGGTACACGGCCGACGGCCACTGGCCCCCGCACACCCAGCGCGCCCTCAACCCGGTGATCGACGTCGAGGACGTGTCGATGGTCAACATGCGCCTCGACAACGGGGTGTTGGCCGCCTACCAGCAGTGCCACTTCACCCCCGACTACTGGCGCAACTACACCGTCATCGGCGACGCCGGACGTCTGGAGAACTTCGGCGACGGACCCGGGGGAGTGGTGAAGGTCTGGAACTCCCGCCGCTCGACCTACCGTCCGGAGGCCGACGCCGCATACGCCGTGCCGGACGCCGAGGACAACGCCGGACATGGAGGCGCCGACCCCCTGCTCATCGACGAGTTCCTGCGCTTCGTCCGCGAGGGCGGCCGCACCGACACCTCACCGGTCGCCGCCCGCATGGCCGTCGCCGCGGGCGTCCGTGCCACCGAGTCGCTGCGCGACGGCGGCACACCCCGCGAAGTCCCGGCCCTCGACCCTGAACTCGTCGCCTACTTCGAGCGCGGACAGCGCCCTTGATAGCGTTCCGTTCGCCGGTCGAACGGATCAAGGAAGGGCGACAGCCGTGCGGGAAGTGACACGTCACGAGGTCGACGAGCAGCGGATCGTCCAAGCGCTGGAGGACATCGGCGGGCGGGCGTTCGGGCATTGGCACGGGCTGCGCTACAACAGACTGTCCCTGCAGGCGCTGCGGGAGATGGGCGACGAGCTGCTCGACCACGTAGCCGCTCGCACCCTGGAGGAACCCGCGCTCGGCTCCGCGCCCTCGCGCAGGGCCTTGCTGACCTCGGCGGCGTGCGCGTTCGGGGTGCTGGAACTCGGGGCCTTCCCCGACGGGGACTGGGAGATCTCCTTCCCGCTCGTGGGCGAGACGCTGAGCAGCGACGAGTTCAGCTTCGGGCACGGCGTCGACCAGGTGCCCACCGCGCGGACCTGGCTGGACGCGTTCGGGCTCTGCCTGGTCAGCGGTGTCGTACGCGAACGGGAGCGGGTGATCGGACTGCTGCTGCGGGAGGACTACGCGCCCGCGATCCGTGACGGCGTGCCGTACTCCCGGCTGGAGTCGCGATCGGAGCCGGCGGACCTGGCGGAGATGGACGCCCTGTGCGGCTACCTGACCCCGTCGCGCGGGCACCTGCCCCGGGACTGGCCGTCCGTGACGCTCTGCATGCCGGAGGCCGAGGAGCGCGCCGGGGCGGTGCGCCGCCTCGACGCCGTCGATGTGCTCTCGCCCGACCAGCAACTCCTGCGTGTGCTCCTGGAGGACGACCAGCCGGCCTTCGAAGAAGCCCTGGCCGACCGTCTCGTCCGGCACCGCGAGAGTGTGGAGGCCGACGCCGCCCCGCGCAGCCTGCTGCCGGTCGGTGCGATCGCGCTGGCCGCACTGGCCGTTCAGGTGCACGGGTGGGACCTGGGTGTCACGTCCGGCTATCTGCCGGAAGCCCTGCTGCGTGCCCCGGAGGGCGCTCCGAGCGTCGGCGTCTGACGGCCGGGCCGACGTACGGGCCGACCTCCGTTCCGACGTCCGGTTCGAAGTCGGCGTGGCGGCCGACGGCCGGGAGCCGGGGCCTACCGCCCGAGCCAGCCGCGCAGGAGTCGGCTCACGGCCGGCATCGCCACGTACGTCATCAGGACGTTGAACACGCACGCCATGACCGCGCTGCTGAGGAGGAGGGGCAGCGCGGTCAGGTGGGGTACGAGGAAATAGCCGCCGAGGACGGAGATCGGGTAGATCGCCAGGGTCGCGCTGATCGCCATCTTCCATCGTGGCGGCGCGGGTCTGGTCGAGCCCGGCTTGGCGAACCACGTCTCCATGCCGGTCAGTCGCCGCCGGGCGATCTCGGTGTGGTGGTGCCCCTCGCAGTCCGCGAACCACGCCGCCCGCTCCGGTGACTCCTGCCACTCCCGGCAGGCCGCCGCGTCACGGAAGCGATGGACGAGGAACCAGGGGGCGTCGCCTCCGGAGGAGCGGAAGAGCCCGTAGCCGAGATGGCCGGGAAAGGTGGCCGCACTGGCGAGGATGCCCTGCGCCCATTTCTCGAACGCGGCTTCGTACCCGGGCTCCACCCGGCGGGCTATCAGCAGCGTCACCTCGCCGGTGTCGGCGGGGACGGCGGCGTGCTCCAGACTCACAGCGGTCACTCGTACTCCTCATGATCACGCCGCGCCCGCGCCCACTCTACGCGGCGCCCCCGCCCCTCCTCGGGCCGCCGCCCTCAGTAGTACCGGCGCATGATCTCCGTGGTCCACGCAGGCTGGCTCACATCGCCGATCGGGCCGAACTCGGCCATGTAGGGCTTGATGTCGAGGACGGGCGTCCCGTCGACCGCGTCGAGGCCCGTCACATGGATGTCGAGTCCATCGGTCCTGACCAGTCGGCAGCGTGAGACGCCGAGCCGGTTGGGACGGTTCTTGCCGCGCTGGGCGAAGATGCCGACCAGCGGCCAGTCGGTGTTGCCCCGCGGGTGGCGAGCGCCGGTCTCGATCTTCTGGGGCGGTACACGGTCGAAGTGGTACACGACCTCGATGTGCGAGAAGGCGTCGAGCCCGGCGAGCGCGTCGGGGGTGAACCGGTCCCCGTCCAGGCGGATGACGGCGGACACCTCGCCCCAGGCGTCGTCGTACACCTCGCCACGGCCGCCGACGACCCGCCCCACCGGCAGGGAGACGACCTCGGAAGGTGAGGCCCCGAGCGCGCCGTCGACCGGCGCATCGCCCGCATCGGCCCGGTGCACGGAGAGCGGCACGTCGTCTCCGGGGACGCCCAGCAGTCGGCTCAACTCGTCGCGCAGCGACCGCAGCAGCCGCTCGACGACGTCCGGGGTGCAGGACTCCTCGCAGCTGACGAAGCCCACGGGCGAGTGCGGTGCGCAGCCCTGCCATGCCGGCCGCCGGCCCGTGGCGGCATCGGGACCGACCTGCTGCCAGGTCACCCGGCAGTGGCCGTCCGGCAGGCCGAGATCGGTGGCGACCGCGGCGGCGATGCCTTCCAGGGCGGCCCGACCGGGGCTCGGCTCGGGAGACAGGAGGGCGATCACAGGCATGGGACGGCCTTTCCGGAGGGGTACGGCAGCGCGCGCTGATCACACGCCTGGCGAGGTTACGTCTCTCCGGGCCGCGGCGGTGCAAGATCGGCGGGAATCGCATCCGTAGACAATTCTCCTTGCGACGAGGACGCAATTCGCTTGCGGTGCTTGCGCTAGTCTTGCGCGCATGACGCGACGACTTGCTCAGGTGGCCAAGAAGGTGGGGGTCAGCGAGGCCACGGTCAGCCGTGTTCTCAACGGCAAGCCCGGTGTCTCCGAGGCGACTCGGCAGTCCGTCCTGACGGCTCTGGACGTCCTCGGGTACGAGCGCCCCACGCAACTGCGGGGTGAGCGGGCGCGTCTGGTGGGTCTGGTGCTGCCGGAGCTGCAGAACCCGATCTTCCCGGCCTTCGCGGAGGCGATCGGCGGAGCGCTGGCGCAGCAGGGGCTGACGCCGGTGCTGTGCACACAGACCAAGGGCGGTGTCTCGGAGGCCGACTACGTGGAGCTTCTGCTGCAACAGCAGGTCTCCGGGATGGTCTTCGCCGGCGGGCTTTTCGCCCAGGCCGACGCGGCGCACGACCACTACCGGCAACTCGCCGAGCGGAACGTGCCGGTCGTCCTCATCAACGCCCCGATCGAGGGACTGGACTTCCCCTGCGTCTCCTGTGACGACGCCGTCGCCGTCGAACAGGCCTGGCGCCATCTCGCCTCGCTCGGGCACGAGCGGATCGGCCTGGTCCTCGGCCCCGGCGACCATGTGCCGTCGCGCCGCAAGCTGGAGGCCGCCCGGCTCGCGGCGAAGGCCGCGGGCGGGGAGCTGCCGGAGAGGTTCGTCGAGCGGACGATGTTCTCCCTCGAGGGCGGACAGGCGGCCGCCGCGCGCCTCCTGGAGCGCGGGGTGACCGGGATCGTGTGCGCGAGCGACCCGCTGGCGCTCGGCGCCATCCGGGCCGCCCGCCGGCGCGGGCTGGTGGTCCCCACGGACGTCTCGGTCGTCGGTTTCGACGACTCCGCCTTCATGAACTGCACCGAGCCTCCCCTCTCGACCGTCCGCCAGCCCATCGAGGCGATGGGGCGGGCCGCGGTCGAGCTGCTGTGCGCCCAGATCCAGGGCACCCACACCCACCCGGGCGAGCTCCTCTTCGAGCCCGAGCTGGTCGTCCGCGGCTCGACCGCCCAGGCGCCCGTCGGGTAACGACTCCGGATCCCGGTCGTCCCGAGAACCCCGGCCCGGCTCCCGCTTCACGCGGGCAGCCGGGCCGTTCCGCTGCGCCCGAGCAGACGCCCGCACAACCCCGCCCGCTGCCGTGGCCGTTGACAAAGTGATGGCCCGGTAGAAACCTGTCGGCTTGGCGCCGCAAAGAATCAACCGAGTTACTCAAAAGCTTGATGTCTGCGGCGCTTCCTTCTCGCCAGAAACATGTCAGGTACCTGGCGAGCGTTCTTGTCATCGTCCGAGCTTCGGATCACGGAACAAGAGGCCATCATGAGAGGGAAACACCACGTCCGCCGGCTCGTCGCCGGCGCGGTGATGGCGGGCCTGATGTGCGTCGGGCTGCTGCCCGTCGCCGTCGCCCGAGCGGCGGAGGGGCCCAATCTGGCTCTCGGCAGGACCGCGACGGCCGGTGGCGCCCACGGCGCCTACCCGGCCGGCAACGTCACCGACGGCAGCCAACAGTCGTACTGGGAAGGCCCCGCGGGCTCGTTCCCGCAATGGGTCCAGGTCGATCTGGGCGGCGCGACCCGCGTCGACCGGGTCACGTTGAAGCTTCCCACCACCTGGGAGGGGCGCGTCCAGAACCTCGGTGTGCTCGGCAGCGACGACGGCGGCACCTTCGGCGCCCTCGCCGGTGCGGCCGCAAGGACTTTCGACCCGAGCCTGGCGAACACGGTGACCATCGACGTCTCCGCCGCGACGGTGCGCTACGTACGGGTCCAGGTGAGCACCAACTCCCGTTGGAACGCGGCCCAGTTGTCCGAACTGGAGGTGTACGGAGAAGGTGGCCAGGGCCCCGTCGATCCGCCTGCCGACGGTACGAACCTGGCGCGCGGCAAGCCCATCGAGGCGACCTCGACGACGCAGAACTACGTCGCGGCCAACGCCAACGACGACAACGTCGCCACCTACTGGGAGTCGGCGGGGTTCCCGTCGAGTCTGACGGTGAAGCTCGGCGCCAACGCCGATGTCACCGCCGTCGTGGTGAAACTGAACCCCGCCCAGGTGTGGGGTCCGCGCACCCAGGCACTCCAGGTGCTCGGGCGTGAGCAGTCGGCCTCCGGCTTCACCGTGCTCAAGGAGCGCGCCGACCACACCTTCACTCCCTCGGCCGGGCAGAACACCGTCACCATCCCGGTGACCGGCCGCCACGCGGACATCCGGCTCACCTTCTTCTCCAACACCGGTGCCCCCGGGGGCCAGGTCGCCGAACTCCAGGTCGTGGGCGCCGCGGCGCCGAACCCGGACCTCACCGTCACCGATCTGACCTGGGCGCCGTCCGCTCCGTCCGAGACGGACGCGGTGACGGTGAACGCCACCGTACGCAACGCCGGGACCGCGTCCTCGCCCGCCAGTACGGTGAACGTCAGCCTCGAAGGCACAGTGGCGGGCTCGGCCCCTGCCCCCGCTCTCGCTGCCGGGGCCTCCGCGACCGTCCCGGTCGCGGTGGGCAAGCGCCCGATGGGCACGTACACCGTCTCGGCGGTCGTCGACCCGACCGACGCCGTCGTCGAGCAGGACGACAGCAACAACAGCCGGACCGCGTCGACGAAGCTGGCCGTGGGCCAGAGCCCGGGACCGGACCTGCTGGTCACGGGTATCACCGCCGACCCCGCGGCCCCGGCCGCCGGCGCGTCCGTCGGCTTCACCGTGACCGTGCGGAACCGAGGTACCACCGGCGTCGCGGCCGGCACGGTGACACGCCTGGCCGTCGGGGGCGCCACGCTCGACGGCGCCACGGGGGCGATCGCGGCGGGGCAGACGGCCACCGTCGCCCTCGCGGGCAGGTGGACGGCCGCGAACGGAGCGGCCACGCTGACCGCGACGGCCGACGCCACGGGCACGGTCTCCGAGACCGACGAGAACAACAACGTCTTCGCGCGCTCGATCGTCGTCGGGCGCGGCGCCGCCGTCCCGTACACCGAGTACGAGGCGGAGAGCGGCCGATACCAGGGCACCCTCCTGACCGCCGACCGGAAGCGCACCTTCGGTCACACCAACTTCGCCTCGGAGTCCTCAGGACGGCAGTCGGTACGGCTCGACTCCACCGGCCAGTACGTGGAGTTCACCTCTGCCAACGCGGCCAACTCCCTCGTCGTACGGAACTCGATCCCGGACGCGCCCGGTGGAGGCGGCAGGGAGGCCACCATCAGCCTCTACGTCGACGGCGCCTTCGAGCGGAAGCTGACGCTCTCCTCCAAGCACAGCTGGCTGTACGGCACCACCGACAGCCCCGAAGGGCTGACCAACTCCCCCCAGGCCGACGCCCGCCGCCTGTTCGACGAGTCTCACGCACTGCTGCCACGGACGTACCCGGTGGGCACCACCTTCCGGCTCCAGCGGGACGCCGGTGACACGGCGGCCTTCTACGTCCTCGACCTGATCGACCTGGAGCAGGTGGCCCCGCCCGCGGCCCAGCCGGCCGGATGCACCTCGATCACCGCCTACGGAGCCGTGCCCAACGACGGCATCGACGACACGGACGCCCTCCAGCGCGCCGTCACGGCCGATCAGAAGGGCGAGATCGGCTGCGTCTGGATCCCGGCGGGCCAGTGGCGACAGGAGCAGAAGATCCTCACCGACGACCCGCTCAACCGGGGCGAGTTCAATCAGGTGGGCATCCGCGACGTCACCATCCGCGGCGCGGGCATGTGGCACTCGCAGCTGTACACCCTCACTCCGCCCCACCAGGCAGGCGGCATCAACCATCCGCACGAGGGCAACTTCGGCTTCGACATCGACCACAACACACAGATCTCCGACATTGCGATCTTCGGATCCGGCACGATCCGGGGCGGGGACGGGAACGCCGAGGGTGGTGTGGGGCTCAACGGGCGGTTCGGCCAGGGCACCCGGATCAGCAACGTCTGGATCGAGCACGCGAACGTCGGCGTCTGGGCCGGTCGCGACTACTCGAACATCCCCGAGCTGTGGGGTCCCGGCGACGGCCTGGAGTTCACCGGGATGCGCATCCGCAACACCTACGCCGACGGCATCAACTTCGCGAACGGAACCCGTAATTCGACCGTCTCGAACTCGTCCTTCCGCAACACCGGTGACGACGCGCTGGCCGTCTGGGCCAGCCGCTACGTCAAGGACCCGTCGGTGGACATCGGCCACGACAACCACTTCCGCAACAACGTCATTCAGCTGCCGTGGCGGGCCAACGGCATCGCCGTCTACGGCGGCCACGGAAACACAATCGAGAACAACGTCATCTCGGACACCATGAACTACCCGGGGATCATGTTGGCGACCGACCATGACCCGCTGCCCTTCTCCGGGCAGACGCTGATCGCCAACAACGCTCTCCACCGCACCGGCGGCGCCTTCTGGGGAGAGGCGCAGGAGTTCGGAGCCATCACCCTGTTCGCGGCGGCCCAGGACATCCCGGGCGTGACGATCCGCGACACCGAGATCCACGACTCGACGTACGACGGCATCCAGTTCAAGGGCGGTGGCGGCGCGTTGCCGGGGGTCCAGATCAAGGACGTCCGTATCGACGGGTCCGTCAACGGCTCCGGAATCCTCGCCCAGGGAGGGGCGCGGGGGAGCGCCACGCTCACGAACGTGACCATCACCGGATCGGCGGAGGGTGACGTCCTGGTCGAACCCGGGTCGCCGTTCGTCGTCCACGGGGCGGCCGGATGACGGTCCCGCAGCACCGGTAGGCAGCAGCGAGGCCGGCGCATCCCGTTCGCACGGGATGCGGCGGCCTCGTTCGTGCGCCGTGATCTCCGCCCAACTGCGCCCCACTGTCAGTGATTTACAGAATCTGCGCGAGATATTGCGTTCACTTGTCGGTGGTGGTTGAGTGTGCCGCGCCCCGCAAGCCGTCGGCGCAGGGGCGACCTCCACGTTCATGCCCGAAGGGGACCACCCATGAGAAGTGCTCGGTTCCGCCGTACCCGCCGCGCCTGCGCGGTCGCCCTCGTCTCGACCCTCACGCTGACCGCGCTCGCCGCCTGTGGCACGAGCAGCAGCAGCGACAACGGAAGCGGTGGATCCGAAGGGGGCGGGTCCTCCGACCCGGCCACCCCGCTGGACCCGAAGACCAAGGTGACGATCACCATCGACTGCATGCCCCCGACGGCGAAGGCGGCCGAACTCAAGGAATGGAAGGAGGACGTCGCCGAGTTCAACAAGACGTACCCCAACGTGACCATCCAGGGCCGCTCCACCGCCGGCCAGTGCCTGGAGCCCCCGCGCTTCACGGCGATGCTCAAGGCCAAGTCCCAACCGGACGTCTTCTACACCTACTTCACCGATCTGCCGCAGGTGCTCGACAACGACGGCGCGGCGGACATCACGGCGTACGTGAACGACACGAGCGTTCCGCTCCTGAAGGACATCGACCCGAACGTCCTCGGCTCCCTCACGCACGAGGGCAAGCTCTACGGCCTGCCCACCAGCAACTACACGATGGGCCTGCTCGTCAACCGCAAGCTGTTCCAGCAGGCAGGCCTCGACCCCGACGCCCCGCCCCGCACGTGGGACGAGGTCCGAGCGGCAGCCAAGAAGATCGCCGGGCTCGGCAACGGCATCTCCGGCTTCGGCGAGTACAGCGCGGGCAACACCGGTGGCTGGCACTTCACGGCGCAGATGTACAGCCTGGGCGGCGACGTCGTCGACGCGAGCGGCAGGAAGGCCGCGTTCAACAACGACCTCGGCAAGCAGGTCGCGAAGAACCTCCACGCCATGCGTTGGGAGGACGACAGCATGGGCAGGACCCAGCTCCTCCAGTGGGGCGACCTGCAGAAGCAGATCGCCACCGACAAGCTCGGCATGTTCCTCGCCGCGCCCGACGACATCGCGTACATGGTCCAGCAACTCGGCGCGAAGTACGAGAACTTCGGCATGGGTCCGATCCCCGGCGAGAAGAACACCCTCGCCGGCGGCAACAACTACATGATCAAGAAGGGGATCTCCGGCGACAAGATCAAGGCCGCGGTCGCCTGGCTGAACTTCAAGAACCTCTCCGTCGGCAAGGGCCAGTTCAACTGGCCCCGTACCAAGGCGGACAACCTCCCGGTCGGCGTTCCCCAGCCCAACTTCTGGCGGGGCGGATCCAAGACCACCGACGATGCCGCCCGTGTGCAGAACGCCACCATGCCGGTCGCCAACTTCAAGTCCTTCATGGACAACCCCGTTCCGGGCAAGGCGGAGCCGCCGAAGGCCCAGGAGATCTACAAGGTCCTGGACAACGTGATGTCCGGCATCCTCACCAACAAGGACGCCGACATCGACAAGCTGCTCGCCACGGCCGAAGCGCAGGTCAACCAGGTCCTGGCCAACCAGTGACCGCGATCGGAAGGGGCGGGCTCCACGCCCGCCCCGTGCCGTCCGGCGGTCGGTTCGCCAAGAGCCTGCGACGCAATCTCACCGCCCATGGCTTCCTCATCGGCGCGGTCCTCTGTTTCGCGGTGTTCTCCTGGTACCCGATGGTCAGGGAGTTCCTCCTCGCCTTCCAGAAGACCGAGGACGGACGGACCAGCTGGGTCGGCCTGGACAATCTCGTCACCGTCGTCAACGACCCCGCCTTCTGGCAGGCGTGGCGCAACACACTCCTGTTCACCGCCCTCGCCCTGCTCCTCGGCTTCGTGGTGCCGTTCGCCGTCGCGATCGTCATCAACGAGTTCCAGCACGGTCAGGGCTACCTCCGGCTGCTCGTCTACCTGCCCGTGATGCTGCCGCCGGTCGCCGCCGTGCTGCTCTTCAAGTATCTGTACGACCCCGGATACGGGCTGCTCAACGAGGTGTTCCGCTTCCTGCATCTGCCCGAGCAGCAGTGGCTCCAGGACCCCGACACCGCGATGCTCGCCGTCGTCATCGCCTCGACCTGGATGAACATGGGCGGTGCGGCCCTCATCTACCTCGCCGCGCTCCAGGGCATCCCCGGCGAGCTCTACGAGGCGGCCGAACTCGACGGCGCCGGCCTGTTCCGCAAGATCTGGCATGTCACCATCCCGCAGACCCGGCTCATCCTCTCGCTGATGCTCCTCATGCAGATCATCGCGACCATGCAGGTCTTCGTCGAGCCGTTCCTGCTGACCGGCGGCGCCGGCCCCGAGGGCTCCACCACCACGGTCGTCCACCTCATCTACCAGTACGCCTTCAACTTCAACAACTACGGTGCCGCGGCGGCGCTCGGCCTCCTCCTGCTCGTACTCCTCGCCGGATTCTCGGCGGCGTACGTGAAGCTCAGCCGCGCCGACGACGAGTAGGAGACGAGGGCCCGTCATGTCCACACGTACGCTCATCTCACCCGCCCAGCGCGCCACCCGTCGCGGCAAGGCGCTGTACCGGGCGACCCTCGGCCTGGTCCTCGGAGGGTTCACCCTGGTGTTCCTCGGGCCGCTGTACTGGATGGTGTCCAGCGGCTTCAAGGACACCCAGGAGGTCATCCGTACGCCCCCGACCCTGGTGCCCGAGTCCTTCGCACCGGAGAACTACTCCCGCGCCTGGGAGGTCATGGACCTCTCCACGCTGCTGTTCAACACGCTGTACTACGCGTTCGGCGCCCTCGCCTTCCAGCTCGTCCTCGACGTGGCGGCCGCCTACTCCCTCTCCAAGCTCCGCCCGGTGCTCGGCAAGGCGATCCTCGGCATGATGCTCGCGACGCTGATGATCCCGGCGACCGTCCTCGTCGTGCCCCAGTACCTGACGGTGCTCGACGTACCGGTCGTGGAACGCAACCTGCTCAACACGCCCTGGGCGATCTGGCTGCCCTCCGTCACCAACGCCTTCAGCATCTTCCTGCTGAAGCGGTTCTTCGACTCGATCCCGAAGGAGCTGCTCGACGCCGCGTCGATGGACGGCGCCTCCCCGACGCGGATCCTCGTGTCGATCGTGCTGCCGATCTCCCGGCCGATCCTGGGCGTCGTGTCGATCTTCGCCGTCGTGGGCGTCTGGAAGGACTTCCTCTGGCCGATGCTCACACTCCCCGACCCCGCGAAGCAGACCCTCAACGTCGGTATCTACTCGCTCTCCAACGGCGTCCCGGTGAACGTCCTCATCGCCGCGCTCACGATCGCCTCCCTGCCGACCCTGATCGTCTTCCTGGTCTTCCAGCGCAACATCATGAGCGGTCTCACCGCCGGCGGCCTCAAGGGCTGACCACGAGCCCCCACCCCGCCCGGCGGTGCAGAACCCCCCTGCCCGAAAGGACCGTCACGTGGCAGCCCCTCACGACTGGTGGCGCGACGCCGTCATCTACCAGGTGTACCCCCGCAGCTTCGCCGACGGCGACGGCGACGGGACCGGTGACCTCGCGGGTGTCCGGGCGAGACTGCCTTATCTCGCCGAACTCGGCGTCGACGCCGTGTGGTTCACCCCCTGGTACGTCTCACCCCTGGTCGACGGCGGGTACGACGTCGCCGACTACCGTACCGTCGACCCCGCCTTCGGCACCCTCGCCGAGGCCGAGAAGCTGATCGCGGAGGCCTCCGAGCTCGGCATCCGGGTCATCGTCGACATCGTCCCCAACCATGTCTCCGACCGGCACGCCTGGTTCCGTGCCGCGCTCGACGCCGGGCCCGGCAGCGCCGAGCGCGAACTGTTCCACTTCCGCCCCGGGCGCGGCGCCCACGGCGAACTCCCGCCCAACAACTGGCCCTCCCAGTTCTCCGGCCCCACCTGGACCCGTGTCCCCGACGGCGAGTGGTACCTCCATCTGTTCACCCCCGAGCAGCCCGACCTCAACTGGGCCCACCCGGCGGTGCGCCGGGAGCATGAGGACGTGCTCCGCTTCTGGTTCTCCCGCGGCGTCGCCGGCGTACGCATCGACTCCGCCGCCCTGCTCGCCAAGGACCCCGCGCTCGCCGACTTCGAGGAGGGCGTGGACCCCCACCCGTACATCGACCAGGACGAACTGCACGACATCTACCGTTCCTGGCGGGCGGTCGCCGACGAGTACGGAGCCGTCTTCGTCGGCGAGGTCTGGCTTCCGGACGCCGAACGCTTCGCCCGCTATCTGCGTCCCGACGAGCTGCACACCGCCTTCAACTTCAACTTCCTCGCCTGCCCCTGGGAGCCGGACCGGCTGCGTCGCACCATCGACGACACCCTCGCCGAGCACGCCCCCGTCGGAGCTCCCGCCACCTGGGTCCTCTGCAACCACGACGTCACTCGGACGGTGACCCGGTACGGCCGTACGGACACCGCCTTCGACTTCGCGACGAAGGCCTTCGGCACCCCCACCGACCTCGCTCTCGGCACGTGCCGGGCCCGCGCGGCGGCCCTGCTGACGCTCGCCCTGCCCGGTTCGGTGTACGTGTACCAGGGCGAGGAACTGGGGCTGCCCGAGGCCGACGTCCCACCGGAGAGGATCCAGGACCCGATGCACTTCCGCTCCGGAGGTACCGACCCCGGACGCGACGGATGCAGGGTCCCGTTGCCCTGGGCAGCGGACGCCCCGCACTTCGGCTTCGGCGCGCCGGCCGGACCATGGCTGCCCCAGCCCGAGGACTGGGCCCGCTACGCCGTCGACCGGCAGAGCGCCGACCCGGAGTCGATGCTCGCGCTGTACCGGACGGCCCTGGCTCTGCGCCGGTCGGAGGAGGGCTTCGGCGACGGTCCCCTGACCTGGCTGACCGCCGACGAAGGGGTGCTCGCCTTCGCTCGGGCGGGCGGTCTGCTCTGCCTGACCAACCTCTCCGCCACCCCCGTCACGCTCCCGCCGTACGAGACCCTGCTCCTCGCCAGCGCCCCGCTCGACCCGGAGGGCCGCCTGCCGTCCGACACGACGGTGTGGCTGCGTGCTCCGCGCGGAGCGGGGTGACGGGGGGACGCGCCGTTTCAGCTCCGGGAGGCGTCCCTGAGCCGGTCGCGCTGGATGCGGTGGGCGAGGGTGCGACGTGCCGAAGGGGACCCGGCGGGCGGCCCGGTCGACGTGACCTTCGTGGGCACGTCGAGACCCCGGCTGATCACGTCGTACGCGTCCCGGAAAGCGGCGGGCAGCCGCTCCCGCTGCCGCGTCAGGTCCTCCTCGACCAGGCGCCGCAGTGCGTCGACGTTCTGGGGCGTGAAGCGCTTCTTCCCGCGGGCCATCGCCTCGACGTGGCGCGCACAGCGCGCGGTGTCGTCGCAGAACTCGGAGATCTCCTCGGCGAGACCCCACAGACGTCCTTCGAGCCACGGGATGTCGGACTGGTCGAGGGAGAGCTCCATGGGCGGCGGCGGTGGGTCGGCGGGCTTGTGCTTCGCCACCTGCTTGGACACCGCAGGCTGGCTCATGTCGGCGATCCGGGCGATCCGGTCCTGCGTCCAGCCGAGGCTCGCGAGCAGCAGGATCATCTCGGCGCGCAGCTGCCGCATCTCCTCACCGGCACGGATGACCTCGTTCATGGCGGAGAGCATCCGCTCGGCCTGTTCCTCGGTCAGTGTGCCGTCCGCGCCTGTCATGCCTGTCATGACTCGGTTATACACCCTGGTGACCACGGAACATAACCGGGTTGTACAACCAGGTTATGGGTGACAGGATCCCGCCATGCCCTCATTCACCGCGTCCGAAGTCACCGCGCCCGACGGAACCCGCCTCGCATACCGCACGGAGGGAGCCGGCGACCCCCTCGTCTGCCTCCCCGGAGGCCCCATGGACTCCCGCTACCTCGGCGACCTCGGCGGGCTGTCCGCCCATCGCCGCCTGATCCTGCCGGACCCGCGCGGGACCGGCCTGTCGGCGATCCCCGAGGACACCTCCTCCTATCGCTGCGACCGCCTCGTCGACGACGTCGAGGCCCTGCGCCAGCACCTCGGCCTGGCACGGATGGATCTGCTCGGCCACTCCGGTGGCGCGAACCTCGCGGTGCGGTACGCGGCCCGCCACCCGGACCGCGTCGGCAGGCTCGCCCTGATCACCCCCGGCACGGCGGCCGTGGGTATCGCGATCACCGGCGAGATGCGGCGCGAGGAAGCCCGACGGCGCAGCGACGAGCCGTGGTTCCCGGCGGCGTACGCAGCGCTGGAGGCGATCACCGAGGGCACCGGCAGCGACTGGGAGGCCATCGCCCCCTTCTTCTGGGGGCGTTGGGACACCGAGGCGCGGGTCCACCACGCGGCGAGTCGACCGGACAACGCGGAGGCCGTCGCCGGCTTCGGCGCCGAAGGCGCCTTCGACCCGCCGGCCACCCGTGCGGCGCTGGCCGCGCTCCGTGGCCCCGTCCTGCTGCTCGCGGGGGAGTTCGACCTCAACAGTCCGCCCGCCTCGACCGCCGAGTACGCGGGACTGTTCCCCGATGCCTCACTCGTCGTGCAGTCCGGTGCCGGCCACTACCCGTGGGTCGACGACGCGGAGCGGTTCGTCGCCACCGCGGCGGCCTTCCTGCGCTGACGGTGCGCGCCCGGGGTGTACCCGAACGCGCGGCGGAACACCTCGATGAACGCGCTGGGGGACGACCAGCCGCAGCGGTGCGCGACGGTGGTCACCGGCATGTCGTCGGCCAGCATGCGCAGGGCGTGGTAGAGGCGCGCCTGGGTGCGCCACTGAGGGAAGGTCATGCCGAGTTCGGCACGGAACAGCCGGCTGAGCGTGCGTTCGCCGGCTCCGGTCGCGGCGCCGAGCTCGGCCAGGGTCCGAGGGTCGGCCGGGTCGTCGCGCAGGATCGCGCAGACGGCCGCGAGCCGGGGATCGGCCGGGGTCGGCAACCGGAGGGGCTGCTGGGGCGAGGCCCGTAGCTGGTCCCGTAGGACGGCGAGAAGCCGGCGGCGTTCGGGACCCGTGTCGTCGGGGGCGCGCGTATAGGCGAGGATCAGCTCGCGCAGGAGCGGGCCGACGGCGAGGACGGTGGGGGCGTCCAGGCCGGGCGGATTGTCGTCGGCGGGCAGGCCGATGAGGTGCAGATCCAGATGGCCGTGAGCGCGGTGGGCGTGAACGGTTCCGGCCGGGACCCAGATCGCGCGCGTTCCGGGGGCGAACCAGGTGCCGGCGTCGGTCGTGACGGCCAGCACGCCCGAGCCCGCGTAGACGATCTGGTGGTCGTCGTGGCGGTGCGCGTCGATCCGGTCCCCGGCGGCCAGGATCTGGGCGCGGGTCGGCGCCTGCGGCGTATGGCGGACGGAGTCCGGTTGGCGGATGTTCGGCACAACGCGGCAGATTATCGAAAGCGCGCACCCGGCCGCGTTGCCACGATCGAACGGTGTCGACGAAACGGACCACCCCGCGCAACAGACCCCTCACGCTGATGTCCCTGGGACACGCCTGCGTGGACGTCTACCAGGGAGCGGTCGCCGCCCTGGTGCCGTTCTTCGTCTCCGAGCGGGCGTACACCTACGCCGCCGCCTCCGGACTCGTACTGGCGGCCTCGCTGCTGTCGTCGGTGGTGCAGCCGCTGTTCGGGGCGCTCACCGACAGGTGGGCCATGCCATGGCTGCTTCCCGTGAGCGCGCTGCTCGGCGGCGCCGGTGTCGCGATGAGCGGCGTCAGTGGCTCGTACGCCCTCACCCTGGCGGTCGTCGCCGTGTCCGGGATGGGCGTCGCCGCCTACCACCCCGAGGCAGCCCGCGTGGCGCGACATGCGAGCCGCGGCAGTCATACGGCGATGGGCTCGTTCTCGCTCGGCGGCAACCTCGGCTTCGCCACCGCCCCGCCGCTGGTCGCCGCCGTCATCGCCACGGGCGGGCTGGGCGCCACCCCGCTGCTGGTCGTCCCCGCCCTCGTGGGCGCGGCCCTGTGCGCGGCGGCGCTGCGAGCGCTCGAAGCGCCGGGCGCGCCCAAGGTGTCCGACGCGGCCCCCGATGCGAACGAGGCCGGGGGCAGGGACGACTGGGCGTCCTTCGCCCGGCTGTCCGGTGCGGTCGTGTGCCGGTCGATCGTCTTCGTCGGTCTGAGTACGTTCATCTCGCTCTACGCACGCCAGCGCACCGGTGGCGGCGAAGTCTCGGGGACGGCCGCCCTGTTCGTGCTCTACCTCGGCGGCGCGGTCGGCACCGTCGCCGGAGGCAGGCTGGCCACCCGCTACCGGCGCATCACGGTCGTGCGGTGGTCCTACGCCCTGACCGTCCTCGCCGTGGCCGGTGTCGTCCTGGTTCCCGGCCCGTCCCTCTACGCCTTCGTCGCGCTCACCTCGGCCGGTCTGTACGTGCCGTTCTCCCTGCATGTGACGCTCGGTCAGGACTACCTGCCCCGGCGCATGGGCACAGCCGGGGGTGTCACGCTGGGCCTGACCGTCAGTATCGGCGGCCTGGCCGCCCCGTTCGTCGGAGCCGTCGCCGACGCCGCCTCGCTGCAGACCGCCCTCGCACCCCTGATCGCCCTGCCGGCTCTCGGCTGGGTGCTGCTGCGCACCCTGCGCGAGCCCGAGCCGCCCGCCCTGCCCGCCCCGCCGCCCCCGGCCGACCGTGAAGCGCCGCCGGAGGCCCGACCACCGACGGGGCCGGCGGACGAGCCGGTCCCCGGCGGCGAGACACGCCGACAGCCGTGGTGAATCCGGGAAGGCCCCGTCACCAAGCTGTGAAGGTTCGGCGGGACTCTGGTGTTCAGTCCAGCGCACTCACCACTCACCGGGGGACCCAGACCATGAGCACCGTACGCAGAGCCGCCCTCGTCCTCGCCGCCTTCACCGTGTCCGCCGTCGCCCTGACGGCCTGCGGCCCCACCGGGGACGACGCGGCGGGCGGAGCCGGGAAGCCGACCGCGAGCCCGACGAAGCCCACCACCCCGCCGACCTCTCCCGGCAAGAAGCCCTCCGGCGGGAGTGGCGGCCCGTCATCCGACCCCGACCACGCGGTGTTTCCCTGCAGCACCTTCGACGTGACGTTCGCCGCGAACCTGGCGGAGCCCACGACGAGCAGCTACCTGCTGAAGATCACCAACAAGGCCGCCAAGGCGTGCAAGGTCCTGGGGCATCCGGTCGTGACCTTCGGTGATCTGGACGGACAGGCGACCGAGCGGGGCGAGGCCCCCGGTATCGAGGACGCGATCAGGCTCGAGCCGGGACAGTCCGCCTACGCCGGCCTCATGGGCGGTGCGAACGACGGCACGGGCAGGACCGTCCACTCGATCGCGATGACCATGAACACCGAGTCCGACCTGGCCCAGACACCCCTGACGGCATCGACGCCCGGCCTGTACGTCTCGCCCGCCCGGAACTCCGTCACGGCCTGGGTGAACAACGTGGAGGACGCCCTGAGCCTGTAGGGGACGTGCCGACGGCCGGGAGTCGGACGGTGCCCGCGTCACGGAGCGCGCGGCGCGGGGGAGCGACACCCCGCCCGCGCGGGCGCGAGGGAAGATCCCCGGCCCGTGCAGCGCTTACCGTTACAGCGATCGCACGCGACAGAAGGAACGGGCGCCGGGCATGAAGATCGATCTCACGGACACCACATCCAGCAAGATCAACAAGGCGATCGTGGAGGGCCGCCGGGCCGTCGGCACACCTGCCGTCGGCATGGTGCTCACGCTCGTGATCGTCACGGACGAGGAGAACGCCTACGACGCGCTGAAGGCCGCCAACGAGGCCTCCCGCGAACACCCCGCACGTACGCTCGTCGTCATCAAGCGCCACTCCCGCTCGCCCCGGAGGCGTCACGAGACGCGCCTGGACGCGGAGGTCCGCGTCGGCAGCGACGCGGGCTCGGGCGAGACCGTGCTGCTGCGCCTCCACGGTGAACTCGGCGCCCGCGCCGACTCCGTGGTCCTGCCCCTGCTGCTCCCGGACGCGCCCGTCGTCGTCTGGTGGCCGGCCCGAGCCCCCGACGTACCGTCCACCGACCCGCTCGGCCGGCTCGCCCAGCGCCGGATCACCGACGCATACGCCGTCGAGGACCCTCTCGCCGCACTCGCGGTCCGCGCGGCCTCCTACGCCCCCGGGGACACGGACCTCGCCTGGACCCGGCTCACGCCCTGGCGTTCGATGCTGGCCGCCGCACTGGACCAGGCGCGGGCGACCGTCGTCTCGGCCGCGGTGGAGAGCGAACCCGACAACCCGAGCGCCGAACTGCTGGCCCGCTGGTTCGAGGACCGGCTGCGGGTACCGGTCGAACGGGTCGTCAGCGAGGGTCCGGTGGTCACCGCCGTACGCCTCGGCACCCCCGACGGGGAGATCGTGATCGACCGCCCGGAGGGCCCCGTCGCCATGCTGTCGATCCCCGGCCAGCCCAGTCGCGTCCTCGCCCTGAAGGTGCGCACGACCGCCGAGCTGATCGCGGAGGAGCTGCGCCGGCTCGACCCCGACGAGATCTACGCCTCGGCCCTGCGCACCCAGGCGCCCACGGCTCCGTAGGCGTCAGTTCGGGCCGGAGAACCGGCGTACGTATCGCTTCTGCCAGGGAGTCTCGACCGCACGGGGGTGGTACCCGCCGCGGACGAACTCCACCGCCCGGTCGGCCGGGACGCCGTCGAGGACGGCGAGGCAGGCGAGCGCCGTCCCGGTCCTCCCCACGCCGCCCCCGCAGGCGAGTTCGACGCGCTCGTGCCCGGCCCGGGACAACGCCTCCGTGAGGACGTCCCGGGCTTCCGCGCTGTCGGCCGGCAGCCGGAAGTCCGGCCAGCGCAGCCACCGTGACTCCCAGTCGGTCTCCGGCGGGCGCCTGCCGAGCAGATGGACGGCGAACTCGGGGGCGGGGCCCGGCGGAAGAGGGTGCCGAAGGCCGCGCCCCCGCACCAGACGTCCGGACGGCAGGCGCAGCACCCCGGGGTCGGTCGGCTTCCACAACTCGGTCATTCGCCCACCGTAATCGGCGCCGCCCGAACCTGTGTCCCGAACTCATTGACACCCGTACGTCCCGCCCCGACACTCTTGCCACCTGTCAGTGAAGCAATCTTCACCAGGCGAATGAGCCGCTCGCGATTCAGGGACACACATTGACCTCCACCTCCTCCCCGCCCCGCGCGGCGGCGGCGCGAAGGCTCCCGCTCCCGCCGGTGGCCTGGCCGCCCAGGGCTGAGAGGTCGCCCGGCCACAGCACTCGGGCGCGAGGGCGGGCCCGCCGGGAACATCCGGCGGGCCCGCCCTTGCATGGAGTGTGCGGTCAGAGGGGCAACCCGGCGTAGTTCTGGGCCAGTTCGGCCGCGGCGTGCGGCGAGGTCGCGATCCGCTCCAGCTGGGAGAGCTGGAGCCTGGTGTCGAAGGGGAGCTGCCCGGGGTCGGTGTGCAGCGTCGTCGTCATGAAGTACGAGAAGTGCTCGGCCCGCCAGACCCGGCGCAGGCAGGTGTCGGAGTACCTGTCGAGCAGCTCCGCGGAGCCCGTGGCGTACCGTTCGGCGAGAGCGCGCGCCAGGACGATCACGTCGGCCGCGGCGAGGTTGAGCCCCTTCGCGCCGGTCGGCGGAACGATGTGCGCCGCGTCCCCGGCGAGCAGCAGCCGCCCGAACCGCATCGGCTCGGTCACCGAACTGCGCATCGGCAGCACCGACTTCTGTATGACCGGACCGCGCTCCAGCCGCCACCCGGGCTCCTCGCCGAGCGCGAACCGGGCGTCCAGCTCGTCCCAGACGCGCTGGTCGGACCAGTCGGCGGGATCGGTGCCGTTCGGCACCTGGAGGTAGAGCCGGCTCACGGCCGGCGACCTCATGCTGGCCAGCGCGAACCCGCGCTCGGAGTGGGCGTAGATCAACTCGTCGTACACGGGCGGGGCTTCGGCGAGAATGCCGAGCCAGGAGTACGGATACGTCCGCTCGTACGTCGTGCGCTCCGACTCGGGCAGCGCCGTGCGCGCGACCCCGTGGAAGCCGTCGCAGCCGACCACGTAGTCGCACGTCTGGGTCTGCTCGCGGCCCTCGTGGGTGTAGCGGATCGACGGGCGGTCCGTCTCGACGCCCTCCACCGCCCGCACCTCGGCGCCGAACAGCAGCGGCCCGCCCTCGGCGAGCTGAAGGGCGATCAGGTCCTTGACGACCTCGGTCTGCGCATAGACCCAGACCCGGCGGCCGTCGGTGAGCGACGGGAGGTCGACCCGGTGGGCGCGCCCGTCGAAGCGCAGCTCGATGCCCTCGTGGGCCAGGCCCTCGGCGTCGAGCCGTGCCCCGGCCCCGGCGGAGCGCAGGGCGTCGACGGTGGCCTGTTCGAGGATTCCGGCGCGTTGGCGCCGCTCGACATAGGCACGGTCGCGGGATTCCAGGACCACGCAGTCGACACCGGCGTTGTGCAGCAGACGGGCGAGCAGCAGCCCGGAGGGGCCGCCGCCGATGATCCCGACGGTGGTGTGCATGAGCTCTCCGTGTTCGTATAGTGAAATAAACTTCACTCAAGAGTGGGCCGAGTCTGTGCCCGCCGCGGTCGGCTGTCAACGCCCGGCATGGACACACCGGGCCCCCTCCGACGTCATTCACTACGGTGTCCCCGAGATCCGTCAGGGAGAGCCCATGCCATCGACCGAAACCGCTCCGGCGCCGGACGCGCCGCACGAGCCGGAGGTGCCGCAGGAAGCCGTCGCCCCGCTGATGCGCGGCCTCGCCGTACTGCGCGGGCTCACCGACGCCGACGGGGCGCTCAGCCTCAGCGAGCTGGAGCGCACCACCGGTCTGGCCCGCTCCACCGTGGACCGGGTGACCGGCACGCTCGCGCGCATGGGATACGTACGCCTCGACGGTCGCGACGTCTTCCTCGCCCCCCGCCTGATGGAGCTCGGCAACGCCTATCTGGCCGCGCTCGGACTGCCCGGTCTGCTCGGCCGCCACGCGGACGCGCTCGCCGACGAGCTCGACGAATCGGTCTCCCTCGCGGTCGCCGACGGCGACGGCATCCGCTTCGTCCATCAGGCCACCCGTCGGCGTGCCATGTCCCTCAGCTTCCGTATCGGCGACCTGTTGCCCGCCGAACGTACCGCCCCGGGGGCGCTGTTCGCCGCGGACTGGACCGGGACGGAGTGGGAGCGCTGGCGCTCCCGCAGGGCCGCCGACCCGCGGAGCGCCGGCTTCCCCGCCGTACCGCCCGGAACCGGGCCGGACGAGAAGGAGTTCACCGCATCGGCGGCGAGGGCGGCGGAGCGCGGCTGGTCGATGGACGACCAGCTCATCGAACCCGGCCTGGTCGCCCTGGCCCTGCCCGTACGGGACGCGGAAGGCGCCGTCGCATGTGTGGCGAGCGTCGTCAGCCACACCAGCCGCCACACCGCCGACTCACTGCGCGAGGCCATGCTGCCGCGCCTGCGTACCGCGATCGCGGAGTGGGAGCAGCTGCTGGAGCGGCACGCGCGCGAGACCGCCGCACAGCTCCCGACCGGGCGCGCTCAGCCCGCCACGCCCGGGGCACACGACCTGGCGCCGTATGCGCAGGCCGCGCCGCAGGGCGCCGGCGCACCCCATGCGCCCGGCGACGCAGCCGGCGCGTCCGTCGGTCTCGCCGACTGGACCCATGCCTCGAAGCAGGAACTCGGCCGCGGGTTCATCGAGTCCCTCGCCCGAGGGCTCACCGTCCTCACCGCCTTCGGCGAGGACCGGTCGGCGCTGCCCCTCACCGCCGTCGCCGAGGCCACCGGGCTCGCCAGGGCCACCGCCCGGCGCGCCCTGATCACCCTGGAGCACCTCGGCTACGTCGGCGTCGACGGGCGGCTGTTCCGGCTCACGCCCCGGGTCCTCGCGCTCGGCTTCCCCTACCTCTCGCGCATGCCCCTCCCACAGATCGCGGCGCCGCATCTGGCCGAACTGTCGGGCCGCGTCCACGACTCGGCCTCCCTCGCGGTGCTCGCCGGCGCCGACGTCCGCTACACCGCCCGGGTCGCCACTCGCCGCGTCATGAGCGTCCACATCACCGTCGGCACCCGCTTTCCCGCCCACGCCACCTCCCTGGGCCGGGTGATGCTCGCCGACCTGCCGCCGGAGGCGCGCGCCGCGTGGCTGGAGTCCATCGAGCCGGAGGCCCTCACCCCGTCCACGGTCACCTCCCGCGCGGAGCTCGCCGCGATCCTGGAGCGGGTGCGGGAGCAGCGGTACGCCCTCGTCGACGAGGAGCTGGAACAGGGCCTTCGCTCGATCGCCCTACCGGTGCGCGACCGTGCCGGCACGGTCGTCGCCGCCGTCAACGTGGCCATGCACAGCAGCCGCCGCACCGTCGACGAGTGCGTCGGCGAGGTCCTGCCAGAGCTGCGCGCCACGGTCGCCCGGATCGAGGACGACCTGCGCACGGCGGGGCGCTTCGCCCGCGTGTCGGAGGCCTGAGCGCCGCTGAGGACCGGCTGCGATCAGGAGGCCCGCATCAGCGCCCTCACACGCGACGTGAGCAGAGGCATCAAGCTCTCTCGCCATGTGTCGAGCGAGACCATGCCGCTGGACATGCCGCCGTGGGCGAACGACTCCCGGTACACGGACGACGCCGGGTCGCCGACGAGGTCGACGCCCACGAGCTCGCTGAACGTCACCCGCAGGAGTTCGACCGCTTCGCCGAGCGTCGCCGGTACGGCCGTACCGGACAGCTGGTCGCGAAGGGCCCACCAGACGTATGGGTCGCCACGCAGGCCCCACCTCTCCGGCTCCGGGTCGAAGAGAGAGGCCATCGTCACCGCTGTCGCGTCATCGTGTGGCATGCCGGAAGTCTCGCAGAGCCCTGCCCCCGACCGGCGTGGGGGCCACCCCGCGATCGGCCGGCGTACGGGCGCCCGGCGGCATCGGGATCGACCCGGAGGCAGGAGGGCCGCCCCGCTCAGGACGCGACCGGCTCCGCCGGGTCGCGCAGACGCTCCGCCGCGTCCGACACGCGCAGCAGCAGGCTCATGAACTGAGCCTGTTCCTCGGCGGAGAGCGGGGCGAGGAACACCTGGTTCATCCGCGCCGTGCGGACCGTCAGCCTGCGGTGCGTCCGCTCCCCGTCCTCGGTCGGCCGCAGCAGGAAGCGGCGCCCGTCCTCCGGGTCCCGCACCTTGTCGAGCAGCCCGCGGCGGGTGAGGCGGCTGACGACTTCGGCGATGGTGGAGCGGTCGAGGCCCACGCGCTCGCCCACCGTCCGCTGATCGAGGCCGGGTTCGGCCGTCAGGGCGTTCAGGACACCGAACTGCGGGGAGGTGATCTCCTCGGAGACCATCGTGGTCCAGAGCAGGTGGTGCGCCTGCTGGAGCCGCCGGGCCAGGTGCCCGGGATGGGTGGTCAGATCCACCGCGGCCATCGTCTGCCTCCGGTTGATTTCGTCGGTGTACTGAACAATACGCGCCTTCCTTGTGCCGTTCCGGGCCCCTATTGACGGTTGTCGGGCCCGATGCCAGCATGGCGGCATTGAAACGAATGCTCAGTGCACTGACTAAATACTGATGGAGTTCGGAGGCTTCTCGGATGGACAAGGTGGTGTCCACCGCCGCCGAGGCGGTGGCCGACGTCGGGGACGGAGCGTCGCTCGCCGTGGGCGGCTTCGGTCTCAGCGGGGTGCCGAACGTGCTGATCGGCGCGGTGTACGGGGCCGGTGTCGGCGACCTGCGTGTCGTGTCGAACAACTGCGGGGCGATGGACTCCGGTCTCGCCGTGCTGCTCTCCGCGGGACGGATCGCCCGGGTGACGGGCTCGTACATCGGGTCGAACAAGGAGTTCGCGCGGCAGTACCTCGCCGGCGAGCTGGAGGTCGAACTGATCCCGCAGGGCACGCTCGCGGAGCGGTTGCGGGCCGGAGGCTGCGGCATCCCCGCCTTCTACACCCCCGCCGGCGTCGGCACCCAGGTCGCGGAGGGTGGTCTGCCCTGGCGCTACGACGGCTCCGGAGGGATCGCGCTGGCCTCGCCGCCCAAGGAGGTACGCGCGTTCGACGGGGTCGAGTACGTGCTGGAGCACGGCATCCGCACGGACTTCGCCCTCGTCCGCGCGGCCCGCGGCGACCGCCACGGGAACCTGGTCTTCAACAAGTCGGCCCGGAACTTCAACCCCCTTGCAGCGATGGCCGGGAAGGTGACGATCGCCGAGGTCGAGGAGCTGGTCGAACCGGGCGGGATCGATCCCGACGAGGTTCATCTGCCCGGCGTCTTCGTCCAGCGCGTGGTGGCCCTGACCCCCGAACAGGCCCGGGAGAAGGGCATAGAGAAGAGGACCACGCGATGAGCTGGACCCGCGAGCAGATGGCCGCCCGCGCCGCCCGCGAGCTGAAGGACGGTCAGTACGTCAACCTGGGCATCGGCCTGCCGACCCTGATCCCCAACCACCTCCCCGAAGGCGTGGAAGTGGTCCTCGAGTCGGAGAACGGCATCCTCGGCACCGGGCCCTTCCCGGCCGAGGACGAGGTCGACCCCGATCTCATCAACGCGGGCAAGGAGACCGTCACCGTCCTGCCCGGGGCCTCCTACTTCGACTCCGCGCTCTCCTTCGGGATGATCCGGGGCGGCCACATCGACGTCGCCGTCCTCGGCGCCATGCAGGTCTCGGCGCGTGGCGACCTCGCCAATTGGGCCGTGCCGGGCAAGCTCATCACCGGAATCGGCGGGGCGATGGACCTCGTGCACGGCGCCCGGACGGTCATCGTCGTGATGACCCACACCGCCAAGGACGGCGCCCCGAAGATCGTCGATGAGTGCACCCTCCCGCTGACCGGCCGGGGCTGCGTCGACCGGATCGTCACCGACCTCGGCGTCCTCGACGTCACCGACGACGGCCTGGTCCTCGTCGAGACCGCACCCGGCGTCGACCCCGCCGACGTCATCGCCAGGACGGCCGCCAAGGTCCACCGCGTCGACACCCCCGCCCGCCGACACTGACCCCGGGAATCCCCATGGCCCTCACCCAGTCGGACATCGACACCGAGATCGACGAGTTCCAGAGCGCGTACGACAAGGAGGTGGCCGCCGGCGCCGCGCCCCGCAGCCACCCGGCCCGCGACTACGCCCCGTACCGCAGCTCCCTCCTCCGCCACCCCCACCAGCCGCTCGTGGCCGTCGACGGAGGCGACCCCGAGACGGTGGAGCTCTCCGGCCCCGTCTTCGGCCCGACCGACATCACCGAGATTGACAACGACCTCACCCGGCAGCACGCGGGCGAGCCCCTCGGCGAACGCATCACCGTGTCCGGACGCCTCCTCGACCGGGCCGGCCGCCCCGTACGCGGTCAGCTCATCGAGCTGTGGCAGGCCAACGCCTCCGGCCGCTACGCCCATCTGCGCGACCAGCACCCGGCCCCGCTCGACCCGAACTTCACCGGCGCCGGCCGCACCCTCACCGACGACGAGGGTCGCTATACCTTCACGACCGTCAAGCCGGGCGCGTACCCCTGGCGCAACCACACCAACGCATGGCGCCCCGCCCACATCCACTTCTCCGTGTTCGGCACGGCGTTCACCCAGCGCCTCGTGACGCAGATGTACTTCCCCGGCGACCCGCTCTTCTCCTACGACCCGATCCTGCGCTCGGTCACCGACGCGGCCGCCCGCGAGCGGCTCGTCGCCACCTACGACCACGCGCTGTCGCGGCCCGAGTTCTCGCTCGGCTACGCCTGGGACATCGTCCTCGACGGTCCCTCCGCCACCTGGATCGAAGAAGGGCGCTGACCCGAGATGACGCTGCTCCCCACCCCGTCCCACACCGTCGGCCCGTTCTACGGCTACGCCCTGCCGTTCCCCGAAGGGGAGCGGATAGCACCGCACGGCCATCCGGACCGGATCGTCCTGCACGGATACGTCCACGACGGCGAGGGCGCCCCCGTCCCCGACGCACTCCTCGACTTCTGGCAGGCGGCCCCCGACGGTTCGCTGGCCGGTGCGCCCGGCTCGCTGCGCCGCGACCCCGTGACCGGCGGGCACCTCGGCCGCAACGGGACCGACTTCACCGGCTTCGGCCGCGTCGCCACGGACGCCGACGGCCACTACGCCCTCCACACCCTGCCGCCCGGCAACGCGGGGCTGCCGTACATCAGCGTCTGCGTCTTCGCCCGCGGCCTCCTGCACCACCTCTTCACCCGGGCGTATCTGCGGGACGGCGCCGACCCGCTGCTCGACTCGCTGCCGGCCGGGCGCCGGGCGACGCTGGTGGCCCGGCCCGACGAGAACGGCGCGCCCCGCTCGTACCGCTTCGACATCCGCCTTCAGGGCGAGGGCGAGACGGTCTTCCTGGAGTTCACGTGACACCCGATCCCCACGACGTACGAGGCTTCGGCGCCGATCTCCTCGATGCCGGCCTGCTCGCCCCGGGGAGCGCGGGCTCCGCGGCCGAGGCCGCGACCGGCGACACCGCGTTCCTGCGCGCGATGCTCGACGCGGAGGCGGCCCTCACCCGTGCCCAGACCGCCGTCGGGCAGGCGCCTGCCGAGGCCGCCGACGCGGTCACGGCCGCCGCAGACGCCTCCCGCCTCGACGTACGCGACCTCGCCCTGCGCGCCCGCGCGGGCGGCAACCCCGTCATCCCGCTGGTCGCCGACCTGACCGCCGCGGTGCCGGGGGAGTGGCGGGCGTACGTCCACCGGGGCGCGACCAGCCAGGACATCATGGACACCGCGGCGATGCTGGTCGCTCGCCGCACCCTCGGCATGGTTCTCGACGACCTCGGCCGCGCGGAACGGGCGCTGGCCGCCCGGGCCGCCGCCCACCGGGACACGGCGATGCCCGGCCGGACCCTCACCCAGCACGCCGTGCCCACCACCTTCGGACTCAAGGCGGCCGGCTGGCGCTCACTGATCCTCGACGCCCGGGACCGCCTCCTCGTCGTACGGGACTCCCTTCCGGCCCAACTCGGCGGCGCAGCAGGGACCTTGGCAGCCTTCGCGGCCTACGCCGACGGGGCGGACGGCGACGCCGAACGGCTTGTCACGGCCTACGCCCACGAGACCGGACTCGCCGTCCCCGTCCTGCCCTGGCACACCCTGCGCACCCCGATCGCCGACCTCGCGGGAGCCCTCGCCTTCACCGCGGGGGCGCTCGGCAAGACCGCCGTCGACGTCCTCACCCTCTCCCGCACCGAGATCGCGGAGGTGACGGAGGCGGCGGGCGGCGGCTCCTCCGCCATGCCGCACAAGGCGAACCCCGTACGGGCCACGCTCATCGCCTCGGCCGCGCGCCGAGCCCCGCATCTCGCGGCCACCCTGTATGCCTCGATGGCTGCGGAGGACGAGCGCCCGGCCGGCGCCTGGCACGCCGAGTGGGAGCCGCTGCGCGACCTGCTCCGCCTCGTCGGCGGGGCGGCACGCGACATGTCGGATCTCGCCGCGGGTCTTCGCGTCCACGCGGACGTCATGAGCCAACACCTCTGCCTCACCGGCGGGTTGATCGCCTCCGAGCGGCTGTCCCTCACCCTGGCCCCGGTCCTCGGCCGGGCCCGGGCGCAGGAGCTCCTCACCGAACTCGCGGTCAGAACGCGAGCCGAGGGGCGCTCGGTCATCGAACTCCTCGGCGAAGTACCGGAGTTGAAGGATCTCGATCTCGGTGGGCTCGCCGACCCGACCCGCTCGACCGGCTCCGCCGGAGCCCTGACCGACCGCGCCTTGGAGCGACCTTGACCATCGCCACGCCCCAGCCGCCCCACGGGGGCCTCCATCACCGCGTCGAGGGGCCGTCCACCGCACCCGTCCTGATCCTCGGCCCCTCGCTGGGCACCTCCACCGCCCTGTGGGACGCCGTCGCCCCCGAGCTGTCGGCGACCCACCGGGTCGTGCGCTGGGACCTCCCCGGCCACGGCGGCTCCCCGGCCTCGCTCATCGGCCCCGGATCGACCGTCGCCGACCTGGCCGGGCTCGTCCTCGCCCTTGCCGACGCGCTCGGCGCCGCGCGCTTCTCGTACGCGGGCGTCTCGCTCGGCGGCGCCGTCGGCCTCCATCTCGCCGCGCACCACCCCGAGCGGGTGGAGCGCCTCGCGGTGCTCTGCTCCTCCGCCCACTTCGGCGGCTCCGCGCTGTGGGAGGAGCGTGCCGCGACCGTCCGTCGCGAGGGTCTGGCCGCACTCGCCGAGACCGCCGACGCCCGTTGGTTCACCCCCGGCTTCACGGTGCCCGCCCTGATCGACGACCACCGCAACGCCGACCCGGACGCGTACGCCGCCTGCTGCGACGCGCTCGCCGCCTTCGATCTGCGGGACCGGTTGCCGTCGATCACGGCGCCCATGCTCCTCGTCGCCGGCCGGGAGGACCCGGCGACCCCACCGGCACATCTGCGGGAGATCGCCGACGCGGTGCCCGGCGCCGCGCTCACCGAGCTCGCGGGCGCCTCCCATCTGGCGCCCGCCGAGCAGCCCGGAGCCGTCCTCGCCGCGCTACGCGGCCACTTCACGGACGACGGCGCACGGCGGGGCATGGAGGTCCGCCGCCAGGTGCTGGGAGACGCGCACGTGGACCGCGCGCAGGCGCGGCAGTCGGAGTTCACGGCCCGGTTCCAGGACTTCATCTCCCGCTACGCCTGGGGCGAGATCTGGACCGACCCCACCCTGTCGCGGCGCGAGCGAAGCCTGGTCACCCTCACGGCGCTCGTCGCCCACGGCCATCTGGAGGAGCTGGCCATGCATGTACGGGCGGCCCGGCGCAACGGTCTGCGGCCCGACGAGATCGGGGCCGTACTGCTCCAGACGGCGGTCTACTGCGGTGTTCCGGCCGCCAACGCGGCCTTCGCCGTCGCCCAGCGCATCCTCGCGGAGGAGGACGCGCCGGGGGAGTGATCGGGCCTCGGCCTCATGAGAACCATTTTCATCAATGGCTCTCGCCCGGCCTCCGGCGTGCAGTACATCGGCCGAGGGCGGAGCATGAACGTGAGGAGGGTGGGGGCGGCGGACCAGGAGGCTGCCATGCCCGACGAGCTCGTCGTACTGAAGAACGTCGACAAGTACTTCGGTGCTCTTCACGTGCTCCAGTCCATCGACATGACCGTCGGCCGTGGCGAGGTCGTCGTGGTCATCGGACCGTCCGGCGGCGGGAAGTCGACCCTCTGCCGCGCCATCAACCGACTGGAGACCATCGACTCCGGCGAGATCGTCATCGACGGCAAGCCGCTGCCCGCCGAGGGCCGCGAGCTCGCCGCGCTCCGCGCCGACGTCGGCATGGTCTTCCAGTCCTTCAACCTCTTCGCGCACAAGACCGTGCTCGAGAACGTCACCCTCGGCCAGATCAAGGTCCGTAAGAAGGACAGGAAGGCCGCCGAGAAGCGGGCCCGCGAGCTGCTCGACCGCGTCGGGGTCGCGAACCAGGCCGACAAATACCCCGCCCAGCTCTCCGGCGGTCAGCAGCAGCGCGTCGCGATCGCCCGGGCGCTGGCCATGGAACCGAAGGTGATGCTCTTCGACGAGCCGACGTCCGCGCTCGACCCCGAGATGATCAACGAAGTCCTCGAGGTCATGCAGCAGCTCGCCCGTGACGGGATGACCATGGTCGTCGTCACCCACGAGATGGGCTTCGCGCGCTCCGCCGCCAACCGCGTGGTGTTCATGGCGGACGGCAGGATCGTGGAGGAGACCACACCCGACCAGTTCTTCAGCAACCCGCGCAGCGACCGCGCCAAGGACTTCCTGTCGAAGATCCTGCACCACTGAGCAGCGGCCGCCACGTGCACAGCAGCCCCCAGGGGTGATCCCATGAACGCTCGCAAGCTCACCAAGGCCGGGGTGGCCGCGGCCGCCGCGCTCGCCCTCTCCCTCTCCGTCGCCGCATGCGGCGACGACAACGGAGGCAGCGGCTCGGCCTCCGACAACGAGAAGATCACCGTCGGTATCAAGTACGACCAGCCCGGTGTCGGGCTCAAGACCCCCGACGGCACGTACACCGGCTTCGACGTCGACGTGGCCACGTACATCGCCCAGCAGCTCGGCCGCGATCCCGGTGACATCGAGTGGAAGGAGGCCAAGAGCGCCGACCGGGAGACGATGCTGCAGCGCGGCGATGTCGACTTCATCGCGGCCTCCTACTCGATCAACGACCAGCGGGAGGAGAAGGTCGACTTCGCCGGTCCGTACCTCCTGGCCCACCAGGACGTGCTGATCCGCGCGGACGACAACTCCATCACCAAGCCCGAGGACCTGAACAACAAGAAGCTCTGCTCGGTCACAGGCTCCACGTCCGCGCAGAACGTCAAGGACAAGATCGCCCCCGACGCGCAGCTCCAGGAGTACGGCGGCTACTCGGAGTGCCTCACCGGCCTGGAGAACGGTGTCATCGACGCGCTGACCACCGACGACGCGATTCTCGCCGGCTACGCCTCGCAGCCCGAGTTCGAGGGCAAGTTCAAGCTCGGCGGCTTCAAGCTGAGCAACGAGAACTACGGAATCGGTGTCCAGGAGGGCAGCGAACTGAAGGAGCAGATCAACGACGCTCTGGAGAAGATGGTCGCGGACGGCTCCTGGGACGCGGCCGTGAAGAAGAACTTCGGCCCTGCCGAGTACCAGAACGAGCCCGCGCCGGAGATCGGCGTCATCGTCAAGTAAGTGGGCCGCCGTGTTCGACTTCCTCGAAGGCTACGACCTGCTGGGAGCGTTCTGGGTGACGGTGCAGCTCACCGTCTACTCCGCGATCGGCTCCCTGATCTGGGGGACGCTGCTGGCGGCCATGCGCGTCAGCCCCGTCCCCCTGATGCGGGGCTTCGGCACCGCCTACGTCAACATCGTCCGCAACATCCCCCTCACGGTCATCATCGTCTTCACCTCGCTCGGCCTGTTCCAGACCCTCGGCGTCAACATGGGCGCCGAGGACTTCACCACCATCAACTTCCGGCTCGCCGTCCTCGGACTGATCGCCTACACCTCCGCCTTCGTCTGTGAGGCGCTGCGCTCCGGCATCAACACCGTTCCCCTCGGCCAGGTCGAGGCCGCCCGGGCCATCGGACTCAACTTCCCCCAGGTGCTGCGCCTGATCGTGTTGCCGCAGGCGTTCCGCTCGGTCGTCGGACCGCTGGCCAACGTCCTGATCGCTCTCACCAAGAACACCACCGTGGCCGCCGCCATCGGCGTCGCCGAGGCCGCCCTGCTGATGCGCGAGATGATCGAGAACGAGGCCCAGCTCATCCTCATCTCGCTGATCTTCGCGGTCGGCTTCATCTGCCTCACGCTCCCCATGGGGCTCTTCCTCGGCTGGGTGAGCAAGAAGGTGGCGGTGAAGCGATGAAGGAGAAGCCCACCGTCCTCTACGACGTCCCCGGCCCGCGCGCGAAGCGCCGCAACCTCCTCTACACGCTGCTGTTCCTGCTCGCCGTCGCCGGCCTCATCTGGTGGGTCCTGGCGACCCTCGCCGATCAGGGCCAGCTCGAGTGGGCCAAATGGTCGCCGTTCTTCACGGACTCCCGCACCTGGACGACGTTCCTCCTGCCCGCCCTGAAGAACACCCTCATCGCAGCCGCGCTCGCCGTGGTCATCGCCCTGCCGGTGGGCGCCCTCCTCGGTATCGGGCGCCTCTCCGACCACGCCTGGATCCGCGGCACCGCCGGCACGATCGTGGAGTTCTTCCGCGCCATCCCCGTGCTGATCCTGATGCTCTTCGCCAACGCCGCCTACTCCGAGTTCACCGACATCAGCCCGGAGAACCGCCCCCTCTACGCGGTCGTCACCGGCCTGGTCCTCTACAACGCCTCGGTCCTCGCCGAGGTCGTACGGGCGGGCATCCTCTCCCTGCCCCGCGGCCAGACCGACGCCGCCAAGGCGATCGGGATGCGCAAGGGCCAGACCATGACCAACGTCCTGCTGCCCCAGTCGGTCACCGCGATGCTTCCGGCACTGGTCAGCCAGCTGGTCGTCATCGTCAAGGACACCGCGCTCGGCGGCGCGATGCTCGGCTTCTCCGAGCTCCTCGCATCCGTACGCCCGATGAGCGCGAACTATGGAGCGAACACCATCGCCAGCTTCACCGTCGTCGCCGTCATCTTCGTCATCCTGAACTTCGCCCTCACCTCCTTCGCCGGCTGGCTGGAACGCAGACTGAGGCGCGCCAAGAAGTCGACGGGCGCGATCGTCGGCGCCGACGCGGTCGAGGAACTCGCGACCCCGGGCGAGCACATGGGCCCGGCCGACAGGACCAAGTGACAAGGTGGTCCTCGGGAGGGGCCATGACCCCGTGTCGCGGGGAACGCGGTGCGGACATGCCACCACCCGGACGGCGGAGCGGAGCACTTCATGACAGACGCACAAGGGCACGAGCCCCGGGGGCTCCGGTGCCTCGTCACCGGAGCCAGTGGCTACATCGGCGGCCGCCTCGTCCCCGAACTCCTCGCCGCCGGTCACCGGGTGCGGTGCCTGGCGCGGACCCCCGCGAAGCTGCGCGACCACCCCTGGGCCGGAGAGGTGGAGGTCGTCCGTGGTGACGTCACCGACGCCGGGACACTGGCGCCCGCCCTCCAGGACATCGACGTCGCCTACTACCTGGTGCACGCCCTGAGCGGCGGCCGCGACTTCGAGCACACCGACCGCGTCGCCGCCCGCACCTTCGCCGAGCAGGCCCGCGCCGCCGGTGTCCGCCGCATCGTCTACCTCGGCGGACTCACCCCGCGCGGAGTTCCCGAACGCGACCTCTCGCCCCATCTGCGCTCCCGCGCGGAGGTCGGGCGCATCCTCCTGGAATCCGGGGTCCCCACCACGGTGCTGCGCGCCGCCGTCATCATCGGATCCGGCTCGGCCTCCTTCGAGATGCTTCGCTACCTCACCGAACGCCTGCCCGTGATGGTCACCCCGAGCTGGGTGCGCACCCGTGTCCAGCCCGTCGCCGTCCGGGACGTCCTGCGCTATCTGGTCGGCAGCGCCCGGATGCCGGAGGAGGTCAGCCGCGCCTTCGACATCGGCGGTCCCGACGTCCTCACCTATCTCGGCATGATGCGCCGCTACGCCGCAGTCGCCGGGCTGCCCCGGCGGCTCATCGTGCCCGTGCCGGTCCTCACACCACGTCTCTCCAGTCTGTGGATCGGTCTGGTCACTCCGGTGCCCCGGTCCCTCGCCCGCCCCCTCGCGGAGTCGCTCAGGTACGAGGTCGTCTGCGACGAGCACGACATCGCCGCGTGGGTGCCGGACCCGCCCGGCACACCCCTCTCCTTCGACACGGCGCTCACACTCGCCCTCCAGCGGGTCCGCGACGCCCAGGTCATCACCCGGTGGTCGTCCGCCTCCCTCCCCGGAGCACCGAGCGATCCGCTGCCCACCGACCCCGACTGGGCGGGCGGCAGCCTCTACACCGACGTCCGCGAGCTGACCGTCGACGCCTCGCCGCGGGCGCTGTGGCGCGTCGTCGAGGGAATCGGCGGGGAGAACGGCTGGTACTCCTTCCCCCTCGCCTGGGCCGTCCGCGGCTGGTTCGACCGCCTCATCGGAGGCGTCGGACTGCGCAGGGGCCGCCGCGACGCGACGCGGCTGCGGGTCGGCGACTCGCTGGACTTCTGGCGCGTGGAGGAGATCGAGCGCGGCCGCCTGCTGCGGCTGCGCGCGGAGATGAGGCTTCCGGGACTCGCCTGGCTGGAGATGTACGCCGAGAGCGACGAGGACGGGCGGACCCGGTACCGCCAGCGGGCGATGTTCCACCCGCACGGTCTGGCCGGCCATGCCTACTGGTGGGGCGTCTCGCCGTTCCACGCCGTGGTCTTCGGCGGCATGGCCCGCAACATCGCCCAGAAGGCGGAGTCGTCCCCCACGCCGGCGCCGGAAGCGGCGCCATGAGCGTCTCGGTCGTCCTCTTCACCTCGGACCTGCGAGTCCACGACCATCCGCCGCTGTGTGCCGCGCTGGGCCGGGGAAACGAGATCGTCCCCCTCTTCGTACGGGATCCGGCGGTGGACCGCGTCGGCTTCGCGGCGCCGAACCGGCTCGCCTTCCTCGGCGACTGCCTCACCGCTCTCGACACCGCGCTGCGCGATCGCGGCGGCCGGCTCGTCGTGCGCTCGGGCGACCCCGTCGCCGAGGTATGCGCCGTCGTCCGGGAGGCCGACGCCGACGAGGTGCATCTGGCGGCCGGATGCACCGCCTTCGCCCGCCGCCGTGAGGACCGGCTGCGCCGCGCCCTCGAGGCGGACGGGCGGCGCCTCCACGTCCACGACGGTGTCGTCACCGCGCTGCCCGCCGGGGCCGTGACACCGGCAAGGTCGGATCACTACGCCGTCTTCACCCCCTACTTCAGGCGATGGTCGCGCGAGCGGCTCCGGGAACCGCTCGCGGCGCCGCGTACGATCCATGTCCCTCCGGGGATCCGCTCCGAGGACTTCCCCACTCGTGATGCCGTTCCGTCCGTGTCACCGGGGCTGGCGAGCGGCGGCGAGAGGGAGGGCCGCAGACGGCTCACCGCCTGGCTCGGCCGGCACGCCGACGCGTACGGGACTCGGCACGACGACCTCGCCGGTGACGCCACCTCCCGCCTCTCGCCGCACCTCCACTTCGGTACGGTCTCGGCGGCCGAGGCGGTCCACCGGGCCCGGTCCCGGGGCGGGGCGGGCGCCGAAGCCTTCGTGCGGCAGCTCTGCTGGCGCGACTTCCACCACCAGGTCCTCGCCGCGCGCCCCGGCGTCGCCGTCGACGACTACCGCCCGCGGGACGACGCATGGCGGCGGGGGAAGGAGGCCGAGGCAGACCTCCGGGCGTGGAAGGAGGGCCGTACCGGGTATCCGGTCGTGGACGCGGCCATGCGCCAACTCGCCCACGAGGGATGGATGCACAACCGGGGGCGGCTGCTCACCGCCTCCTTCCTGACCAAGACGCTGTACGTCGACTGGCGTGCCGGCGCCAGGCACTTCCTGGAGCTCCTGGTCGACGGCGACATCGCCGACAACCAGCTCAACTGGCAGTGGGTGGCCGGCACGGGCACCGACACCCGCCCCAACCGGGTGCTCAATCCCGTCACCCAGGGCAAGCGGTACGACCCCGAGGGGGTGTACGTACGGCGATGGGTGCCGGAACTCGAGGGACTCGAGGCCCGCGCGGTCCACGAGCCGTGGAAGCTGCCCGGCCCGGAACGAGCCCGGTACGACTATCCCGAACCCTTGATCGGACTGTCCGAGGGACTGGCCCGCTTCCGGCACGCACGAGCACCGGACTGAGACACTGTCCCGGCGCAGTCCGCCTTCCGGGTGAAAACACCCCATCCAGCGCCGCCTCGATGCCGAATGAGAAGCATGACCCTCTCAGAGTCCCCGCGCGAGCTCACCCGCACCGACCGCCTCCTCGGCGCGCTCGGCGGGCTCGTCGCCGGGTACGTCTCCCTCGCCGTCGCCGAAGTCGTCGCCGCATGGGTCCGCCCCGAGGCGGGCCCCGTGACGGCCGTCGGGGCAGCGGTCATCGACCTCACCCCGGCCGCGGTCAAGGAATGGGCGATCCGGAGTTTCGGCACGAGCGACAAGGCCGTGCTCCTGACGGGCATCCTCACGATCCTTGCGCTGCTGGCCGCGGCCATCGGGCTGCTGGCGCTGCGGAACAGGCCGGCCGGGGTGGCGGGCGTGCTCCTCCTCGGCCTCGTCGGCGCGGTCGCCGCCGCGGGCCGCCCGGACTCCGACTCCGTGGCCGACATGCTCCCTTCGCTCATCGGCGCGGTGGCCGGCGCGGCCCTGCTGTACGTACTGACCGGCCGACTGCTCGCCCGACGGCCCACGGCCGCACCGGAACGGGCCGCCCGAGCGAGCCGCCGGAGCTTCCTCCTGACGGCCGCCGCCACGGTCGTCGCCGCTACGGGTGCGGCGGCTCTCGCCCGGGCGCTGGGCGGCGCCCGCCACGAGAACGCCGTGGCCTCCCGTACCGCGCTCCGGCTCCCCCGGCCGGCGTCCGCCGCACCGGCCGTTCCGCGCGGGGCGCAACTCGACGTCCCCGGCATCGGACCCTTCATCACCCCGAACGAGGACTTCTACCGGATCGACACCGCGCTCGTCGTCCCCAAGGTCGACGCCGGCAGCTGGCGGCTGCGGATCCACGGCCTGGGCGTCGACGGGGAACGCACCCTCACCTTGCAGGATCTCCTCCGCCGCACCGTGATCGAGCGCGACATCACCCTCGCCTGCGTCTCCAACGAGATCGGCGGACCCCTCGTCGGAAACGCCCGCTGGCTGGGCGTCCGGCTCGCCGACCTGCTCCGTGAGGCGGGTGTCCGACCGCCGTCCGAGGGCGGCCCGGCCGACCAGATCGTCGCCCGCTCCGTCGACGGCATGACGATCGGCACCCCGGTCGAGGACGTGATGGACGGCCGCGACGCGCTCCTCGCCTTCGGGATGAACGGCGAGCCCCTGCCCTTCGACCACGGCTTCCCCGTCCGGATGCTCGTCCCGGGCCTCTACGGCTACGTCTCCGCCTGCAAGTGGATCGTGGACATCGAGCTCACCACCTTCGACGCCTACGACGCGTACTGGGTGCGCGGGGGCTGGGCGCCCGAGGCGCCGGTCAAGACCCAGTCGAGGATCGACACTCCCCGCTCCCTCGCCCGCCTCGACGAGGGCACGGTGATGATCGCCGGGGTGGCCTGGGCCCAGCACCGGGGGATCGAGCGCGTCCAGGTACGCATCGACGACGGTCCCTGGCAGGACGCGCGGCTCGCCGCGGAGGACAGCCGGGACACCTGGCGCCAGTGGGTGTACCCGTGGCGGGCCACCCCCGGCCGCCACGACCTCGCCGTCCGGGCCACCGACGGCGCCGGCGTCACCCAGACCGAGCGCCGCACCGACCCGATGCCCGACGGGGCGAGCGGGTGGCACACCATCGCGGTCACGGTCGAAGCCGTCGAATGACCCGGCAGTGTCCCCCGGAAGTGGATCACTGCTGCCCGGTGGGGTGACCGGGCGGCGTGCCGCGTACCCCCGAGCGGGCCGAAGGACCGTTGATGGGTATGTGAGTACCGCGAGCACCGCACCGATACTGACCGAGACGCACCGGCCCCCCATGCGTGACCAGGGTGCGGACACCGCGCCCGGCGGCATAGTCGTCCACTCCTGCACCCACGTCGGTGCCGGGACCCTGCTGGTCCGGCTGACCGGAGAGCTCGACCACTACAGCGCCGCGCCGCTGCGGGCGATACTCGCCTCCGCCGCCGCGGACGGCTGTACGGATCTGATCCTGGACGCCTCGCGGGTCACCTTCTGCGACTCCGGCCTCCTCGCCGTCCTGGACCAGTGGTCCCGGCTGGGCCGCCGCTACCGCATCGACGCGCCCCCGGCCGTCGTCCTCAGGCTGCTGCGGGTCGCCGCGGGCACCCTGTGGTCCCCGCCGCCCGGCGGAAGGGCCGCCGGCCGGCGATGACGGAGCGGGCCCCCGCGCCCCGGGGGCGCGGGCCCCCCCCCAA
>NZ_JBHJTL010000047.1:0-63728 GCF_042264065.1 Streptomyces sp. NPDC056222
CCCTGCGGCTCTGCCGCAGGGCGCCGTAGGTCAGCCGGCCGCCTTCCCGGCTCCGTCGAGAGCGCGCAGTACGTCCGCGATCAGGTCCTCCGGGTCCTCCGCACCGACGGAGAAGCGGATGAAGCCCTCCGGCACGGAGTCACCGCCCCACCGTCCGCGCCGCTCGGCCGTGGAGCGCACCCCGCCGAAGCTGGTGGCGTCGTCCACGAGACGCAGCCCGTCGAGGAACCGCTCCGCCCAGGCCCGGTCGGGCAGGACGAAGGACACCACCGGCCCGAACCGCTTCATCTGCGTCGCCGCGACCGGGTGCGAGGGGTCGCCGGGCAGCCCCGGATACCGCAGCCCGGTTACGTCACCCCGCTCGCCCAGGGCCTCCGCGAGGGCGAGCGCCGAGGTGCACTGCCGGTCGATGCGGAGTTGGAGTGTGGCCAGGGAGCGGTGCGCGAGCCAGGCCTCCATGGGGCCGGGGATGGCCCCGACGATCTTGCGCCAGCGTCGTACCTCCGCCGCCCGCAGCGGATCACGGCAGCTGACATGGCCGAGCAGGATGTCGCCGTGCCCGGTCATGCCCTTGGTGTCGCTCGCGACGGAGAAGTCCGCGCCGAGCTCCAGGGGCCGCTGACCGAGCGGCGTGGCAAGGGTGTTGTCGACGGCGACGAGCGCTCCGCGTTCGTGGGCCGCGCGCACCAGGCGGCGGATGTCGCAGACGTCGAGCCCCGGGTTGGACGGGGTCTCGATCCACAGCAGCCGGGCTCCGTCCAGGACGGCCAGCTGGGCGTCGCCGCCGGTCGGCGCGGTGCGGACCTCGATCCCGTACGCCCTGAGCTGCTCGTGGACGAGAGGCAGCGCCTGGTAGCCGTCGTCCGGCATGACGACCGTGTCGCCCGCCTTGAGCTGGGAGAAGAGGACGGCGGAGATCGCGGCCATGCCCGAGGCGAAGACGAGCGTCTCGACAGCCGGCTCCCCCGGTGCCTCCAGTTCGCCGATGGCGCGTTCCAGATGGGTCCAGGTCGGGTTCTCGTCCCGCCCGTAGGTGTAGGGGCCGGTGGGGTCGCCCGGCAGGTGGAAGTGGGCGGCGAACACCGGCCCCGGCAGGGTCGGTTCGTACTTGACCGGCTCGGGGAGCCCGGCGCGCACCGCCCGTGTCCCGTCGCCGACGGCGTCGAGGCCCTCGGCGCCCCTGAACGTGTCCCTGCTCATACCGCTTGTTCCTCCACACGCTCGCGTACCGCGGCGAGGAGTCCCTCGCTCGCGGCCTCCACCATCTCCAGGCACTCCTCGAAGCCTTCCGTCCCGCCGTAGTACGGGTCGGGCACGTCGAGCTCGTCGGCGGCCGGATCGTACGAGCGAAGCAGCCGCACCTTCGCCACGTCGGCCGGGGTCGGGGCGAGTCGCCGAAGCTCCCGCAGATGGCTCTCGTCGAGAGCGATCACCAGATCCAGCGCCGGGAACCACGAGGCGCGGAACTGGCGGGCGGTGTGGTCGGAGTCGTAGCCGTGGTCCTCCAGGACGGCGACCGTGCGCGGATCGGCGGAGTGGCCCTCGTGCCAGCCCCCGGTGCCCGCGCTGTCGACCTCCACCGCCTCCGCCAGGCCGGCCTCCTCCACGCGGGCGCGGAAGACGGACTCGGCCATCGGCGAGCGGCAGATGTTGCCGGTGCAGACGAAACAGACGCGGTACGTCATCGTCCGCACTCAGTCCCCATCGGGAAGAACGACGTTGAGGGCCCAGGAGACGATGGAGATGATCAGGCCGCCGAGGACGGCGGTCCAGAAGCCCTCGACATGGAAGCTGAGATTGAGCTGGTCGGCCAGCCAGGAGGTGAGCAGCAGCATCAGGGCGTTGATCACCAAAGTGATCAGGCCAAGTGTGAGAAAGAACAGCGGAAGTGAGATCAGCTTGACGATCGGCTTCACCAAGAAGTTCACCAGACCGAAAACCAGGGCGACGAGTATCAGCGTCCAGGCCTTCTTGCCGGTGCTGTCACCGGTCAGGGTGATGTCCTGGAGCAGCCAGATGGCGACTCCCAATGCGCCCGCGTTCGCGAGCGTCTTGACTACGAAATTCTTCATGTGTCTGATCGTGGCAGACATGATCGGGCCAATGGCAGGGGCGGACGCACGATGAAGGCATTCCGACTGGACGAACTGGAGGCGGAGCGCGCCGCCAACGACGGCGCATACCTCCAGTTCCTGCGCGAGCGGAACATGTCGGTCGGTCTGTACGCGCTCGACGCGGGGGCGCTCGACCCGCAGCAGCCGCACGGCCAGGACGAGGTGTACTTCGTCGTCAGCGGCCGGGCCGCGATCACGGTCGGGATGGAGACGACCCAGGTCGCGCGCGGCAGCGTGGTCTACGTGCCTGCCGGGGTGGCCCACAAGTTCCACCACATCACCGAGGACCTGCGGGTCATGGTGGTCTTCTCGCCGCCGGAGTCCTGACCTCCCCTAGGGGTCGGATCAGGGGAGATCAAGGGCCACGAAGCCCCCGTCGACCCCATTGCCGCCCCTAGCATCGACAGTGTTCGGCGCAGAGCGCGCGGAGTGAGGTCTTCGGGAGACGAGGTAAGCGCGATGGCTGTACGAGAGATTCTCGCGGGGATGCCCTGGTGGGTGAAGTGGGTCGCCATACCGCTCATCGCCCTGGTCGTCTTCGGCGGCCTGATCACCAGCATCGCGATGTTCGTGATCGGACTGCTCTTCAAGGTCCTGGTCTTCGTTGCCCTGGTCGGTGGACTGATCTACGTCGTACGGAAGTTCACCGCCTCGTCGACCTCGCGTGAGGATTGGTAGCACAAGCTACCCAGCGGTATGACCGGGCTGCTCGCTGTTAGCCCGGCCGAGGGATGCGGAGAGGGAAACCGCGACCGTGCCTGGAGGCTGCCATTAGAGTGGAAATCTCTGCCGCCCCCGGGGAAAACTGGCGTAGACCTACACGCTGACCTGCGGGTTCTTCATCTGTCCCGGGAGGGTCCTTGACCGGACCCCACCGGTTCCCCAGGCCGCGGCGGGCGCGCGGGGGCGGCCCCCGCGGGCGGGTGCGAGGCACCCGTCACCACGCCTGGGGGTGACCTTTGGCCACGGCTACGCAGTCCGCCGTCCCTACCCTGATCGGCTCGGTGCAGCGGGCGCTGAGACTTCTGGAGGCCGTGGGCTCCCACGAGGACGGAGCCCCCGCCAAACAGCTCGCGCGCGAAGCGGGACTCCCGCTTCCCACCGCGTACCACCTGCTCCGCACCCTGACGCACGAGGGCTATCTGCGCCGCGAGAAGGGTGTGTTCGTGTTCGGCGACGCGGCCGGTCGGCTGGCCGGCGGCGGAGTTCTGCAGAATCGTCGCACCAAGATCGAAGACTCACTCGCACACTGGCGCGACGAGATCGGCGTCCCCATCTACTTCGCGATCTACCGCGAGGGCGAGATCGAGCTCGTCGCCGTCGCCGACACCCCCTCCGCCCCCGCCGTGGACGAGTGGGCCGGCTTCCGAGAGACCGGCCACGCCCATGCGATCGGTCAGTGTCTGCTCAGTCAACTCGATCTGAAGAGTCGTCAAGACCACCTCGACCGCCATCCGGTGGAGGCCATCACTCCGTTTACGGTGCGTAACCGGCGGGTGCTTTTGGAGCGTTTGGGCGGTATGGGGCGAATGGAGCCCCTGGTGGAACGTCAGGAATATGCACTGGGCACAGTTTGTGCGGCCATCCCCATCACCGCGGGGTCCACGGCGGCCACCCTGGCCATTTCCGTACCCCTTCACCAGGCAGAACGGTTGCTGCCCGCAGTCGCTCGACTACAGAATGAGATCGGAAGGCTCTTCAACTCCTTCGCTTTCTCTATCAGTATCTGAAAAATCACTCCTTGTGATCCGCTGGCGCTTACAGCACGATTGCGTCACCAAGGCCATGGGGATCATTCCTGGCCGTTTCGATCAAAGCTTCAGTAGCCGTGTGCACACAACTGCTTCATCTACTGCGGGGTACAAGATGCGAGAGTCGGTCCAGGCCGAGGTCCTGATGAGCTTCCTCGTCTCCGAGGAGCTCTCTTTCAGGATCCCGGTGGAACTCCGGTACGAGACCCGGGATCCCTACGCGGTGCGGATGACCTTCCATCTCCCCGGAGACGCGCCCGTGACCTGGGCGTTCGGGCGGGAACTGCTGCTGGACGGGATCAACCGACCGAGCGGCGACGGCGATGTGCACATCGCGCCGACCGATCCCGAGGCGCTCTCGGACGTCTCCATCCGGCTCCAGGTCGGCAGCGACCGCGCCCTGTTCCGGGCCAGCGCCCCGCCGCTCGTCGCCTTCCTCGACCGTACGGACAAGTTGGTTCCGCTCGGTCAGGAACGGACGCTGGGTGACTTCGAGGACAACCTGGAAGCCGCGCTCGGCCGGATTCTGGCAGAGGAGAACGCCGGCTGAACCACCCCCGGCGCCCCGTCGCCAAGAGCCCTCCGGGGCCGAAAGAGGGGCTCCGGAGCAGTCACTTCGCCCGACGCCGGCGTCCACCCCCGGACGAACGCTTCTCCGGATCGCCCGGCCGGTCGGCGGAGACCACCAGCGCGGCGAGCACGGTCGTGACGGGCACCGAGGCGACCAGACCGATCGATCCCACGAGCGTCCGGACGATCTCCTCCGCGACCAACTCGCTGTTCGCCACCGTCCCCACACTGCTCTGCGCGATGGTGAAGAGCAGCAACAGGGGCAGCGCCGCACCGGCGTAGGCAAGGACCAGCGTGTTCACCACGGACGCGATGTGGTCGCGGCCGATCCGGATCCCGGCCCGGTACAACGCCCGCGGTCCCATACGGGGATCGGCCTGGTGCAGCTCCCACACCGCCGAGGTCTGCGTCACCGTCACATCGTCGAGGACGCCGAGCGAACCGATGATGATGCCCGCGAGCAGCAGACCGGACATGTCGATGTCCGGGTACAGGCCGTGGATCAGACCGGTGTTGTCGTCCGTGTTGCCGCTGAGCGACGCCCAGCTGATGAAGTACGAGCCGAGCAGCCCGATCAGCAGCAGCGAGATCAGGGTGCCGAGCACCGCGACCGAGGTGCGCGCCGACAGACCGTGGCACATGTAGAGGGCGATCAGCATGATCGCGCTCGACCCGACCACCGCCACCACCAGCGGGTTCGATCCCTGAAGAATCGCCGGCAGGATGAAGAGGGTCAGGATCAGGAAGCTGATGGCGAGCGAGATGAGCGCCATCACTCCGCGCATCCGGCCGACCAGCACGACCACGACCGCGAAGATCAGCGCGAGGACGGTGAGTGGAACCTTGCGGTTCACATCCGTCACCGAGTACTGCAGATCACGTGGGGCGTCGGGCGCGTAGGCCACCACCACACCCTGCCCCTCGTCCAGTTGACGCGGCGCGTCCGGCTGCACGATCTCGATGAAGGTGCGGCCCTTGTCGGGGCCGTCCGTGACCTCGATCGTCGCCTTCTCGCACTGCCCCTGCTGGGCGTTGGCGGCCTCACGGCCCTGAGGTGTGGAGGGGTCCTCGGTCGGCGGGACCTGGGCGGCGTTCACATCCTTGCAGTCGACCTTCTCGACCGAGACGACCTTGCCCGCGTAGGTCTGCCGGTCGAAGCCGACGCCGGTGCGCTCGTGCTCAGGTGTGCCGCCCGGCCACAGCACGACAAGACCGACCACCACGGCCGTGGCGAACGGGATCAGGACCGCGGCGATGACTCTGCGCAGATGCCGGGAGACCGGCGCCGCCGGCCCGTGGCTGTGGCTGTGGCCGTGCCCGTGGCCGGCGTCCCCATGTCCATCGTGGCCGTCGGGTTCCGGGGTCTGCTGCGAGGAAGTCACCGACAGATCATCGCAAGAACGGTGGGGGCCCACTGTTCAGCACGCCCGGGTTGACGCTAGCGTGGTGGCACCTTTGCACACGCGGGAGCTCGGAGCACCGGGCTGAGAGGGCGCTGATCACCGTACGCGCGTACTGATGTACGTACGGGAGGAGGCTGCGCCGACCGCCGAACCTGTTACCGGGTAATGCCGGCGTAGGGAGATCGGTCTCATGACCATTCAGGATGCACGCACGCCTGCCACCAGCCAGGACGAGCGCAAGCCGGGCTGGCACAAGGGATACGTCGAGGGCTCGCGCCCCGACCTCCGAGTGCCTGTCCGACAGGTGCACCTCACCAACGGCAAGGACGTGACGCTGTACGACACGTCCGGTCCGTACACCGACCCCACCATCGACACCGACGTGCGGCGGGGCCTCCCGCCGCTGCGCGAGAACTGGATCATCAGCCGCGGCGACACCGAGGAGTACGCGGGCCGCCCCGTCCGTCCCGAGGACGACGGCATCAAGCACACCTCGCCGCGCGGTGGCCTCAAGAACCTCGACGCGGTCTTCCCTGGCCGCCCGCGCCAGCCCCGCCGGGGCCGCGACGGGGCCGCGGTGACCCAGCTCGCGTACGCCCGCCGGGGCGAGATCACCCCGGAGATGGAGTACGTCGCGATCCGCGAGAACGTCTCCCCCGAGGTCGTACGGGAGGAGATCGCCGCAGGTCGCGCAGTGCTCCCGGCGAACGTCAACCACCCGGAGATCGAGCCGATGATCATCGGCAAGCGGTTCCTGGTGAAGGTCAACGCCAACATCGGCAACTCCGCCGTCACCTCCTCCATCGAGGAGGAGGTGGAGAAGATGACGTGGGCGACCAAGTGGGGCGCCGACACGGTCATGGACCTGTCCACCGGCCGCAACATCCACACCACCCGCGAGTGGGTGCTGCGCAACTCCCCCGTGCCGATCGGTACCGTGCCGCTCTACCAGGCCCTGGAGAAGGTCGACGGCAAGGCCGAGGAGCTGACCTGGGAGATCTACAAGGACACGGTCATCGAGCAGGCCGAGCAGGGCGTCGACTACATGACGGTCCACGCCGGCGTGCTGCTGCCCTACGTGCCGCTGACCGCCCGCCGCAAGACCGGCATCGTCTCGCGCGGCGGCTCGATCATGGCCGCCTGGTGCCTCGCGCACCACAAGGAGAACTTCCTCTACACGAACTTCGAGGAGCTCTGCGAGATCCTCGCGACGTACGACGTCACGTACTCGCTGGGCGACGGTCTGCGCCCCGGCTCCATCGCGGACGCCAACGACGCGGCGCAGTTCGCGGAGCTGAAGACTCTCGGCGAGCTCAACACGATCGCCAAGCGTCACAACGTGCAGACGATGATCGAGGGCCCGGGCCACGTCCCGATGCACAAGATCAAGGAGAACATCGACCTTCAGCAGGAGATCTGCGAGGAGGCGCCGTTCTACACCCTAGGCCCGCTCACCACGGACGTCGCTCCGGCGTACGACCACATCACCTCGGGCATCGGCGCCGCGATGATCGCCTGGTGGGGCACGGCGATGCTCTGCTACGTCACGCCCAAGGAGCACCTGGGCCTGCCCAACCGCGACGACGTGAAGACCGGCGTCATCACGTACAAGATCGCGGCGCACGCGGCCGACCTGGCCAAGGGACACCCGGGGGCGCAGGAGTGGGACGACGCGCTGTCGGACGCGCGCTTCGAGTTCCGCTGGGAGGACCAGTTCAACCTGGCGCTCGACCCGGACACGGCGCGTGAGTTCCACGACGAGACGCTGCCGGCGGAGCCCGCGAAGACCGCGCATTTCTGCTCGATGTGCGGCCCGAAGTTCTGCTCGATGAAGATCTCGCAGGACATCCGGCGCGAGCACGGCGGCGACCTCGGGTCGCAGGAGATCGAGGCCGGGATGGCGGAGAAGTCCAAGGAGTTCGCGGCCGCCGGCAACCGCGTGTACCTCCCGCTGGCGGAGTAGCCGCACGTATCGGTACGTCCAGGGCGGGTACGGACCGCACGGCCACGGGGGGTCGTGCGGCGCGTGCCCGCCGTGCCGTTGCCCGGATCACTCCGGCCGGTGCTCCGGGGGGCCGAAGTCCGGGCTGGTGAAGTCCGGGCTGCTGAACCTGGGTCGGCTTCCCGAGGCTCCCTCGCTCGGACTCGAGAAGTCCGGTCCGCTGTAGCCGATCTTCGGTATGCGGTCCGTACGGTCCGAGGGCTGCGACGGCAGGGGCGAGGCCGGGTACGCGGCGGGGTCGGCCAGCGCCTCCCGCAGGAACGGGAGGATGCCCCGTTCCAGCAGGGCGCGGCGCCAGGCGTCGCGGGCCCGGGACAGTTCGTCGTCCGGCTCGCCGCCGGCCCCGGCGCCCGCGGCCACCTCCGTGGAGCGGTTGCGCAGTGCGGTCACCAGGAGGCCGACGGCCGCGCAGAGCAGCCCGGCGGCGGCGACGGCGCCGAAGAACCAGGCCGCCGTCAGCAGCGTGTCGGCGAACACGAGCGTGGGTGCCAGCACCTTCAGAACGGCCCCGACCAGCAGGAATATCAGCGCGGCGGTGCCTGAGAGCACCGGTGCCAGGACCGTGAGGACCGCGACGATGCCCGCGCCGGGACCCGCGCTCGCGCCGTCCCCGTCCGCCACGAGAACGGCGTCCATCACGCTCGTACCGCTCGTCGCACGGCCTTCCGCGCGGACCTTGACGAAGTGGTCGTACTCCACCGCGGCGGCCGCGGTGATCAGCGCCGTCGCGCTCATGGCCATCGAGCGCAGTTGTTCGGGCGTGAGCCGTTTCCCGACCACGCCGAGATCCGGACGGTCGTGCGCGTTTCGCAATGCGTCGCCGAGGATGCGCTCGTACTCGGCGCGGTCCTCGGTCAGCAGGTGCGGAGCCACGTTCATGTGCATCCCCCGATGCTCCGTAAGGCCTGGTTGACCGTGGGAAACGGGCAGTTGGGCGGAAACGGAGGAGAGCCTGCTACGGATGATCCGATGGTATTGCGGTTACGGCACAGGGTGACAGGGGGTTTCCCGAAATCGACTTCCCCGGATGCGCAGGGTTATGCGTCAGCCCTGCAGGGGGAGCTGGACGACCAGCAGCTTTCCGGCCATGGTCACACCGCCGTCCATGGCGATCGCCAGACCGTCCGCGTAGACATGCGGACCGTCGACGACCGGACCCGATCCGTCCTCGCCGTCCTCCGTTCCGACCTGCCCGAGGAGGTACGGGATGGGGCTGTGACCGTGCACGACGCGGCGGCCGCCGTAGGTGCCGAGCAGCTCCTGGACGGCCTGCGGGCCCGCGTCGTCGCGGAACGCGAAGCGCTTGGTGAACTTCCGGAACAGGTCCCAGACCTCGTCGGCGTCGTTCCGGTTGATGATCTCGTGGACCGTCTCGTTGACGTCCTCGATGGTGCTGCCGTACTCGAGGTAGGCGGTGGTGTCGGAGTGCATCAGGAGGTGCCCGTCCTCCTCCACCACGGCGTCGAGCCGGGACATCCACTGGAGGTGCACGTCCTGGAGGCGGTCCATGTCGTGCTTCTGGCCGCCGTTGAGCAGCCAGGCCGCCTGGAAGGTGGCGGTGCCCGCACCGGAGTTGACGGGGGTGTCGGCGAAGCGCTTGGCGCCGATCAGGAGCAGCTCGTGATTGCCCATCAGGGCCTTGCAGTAGCCACCGGCGGCCGCGGCCTCCGCGGACAGCCGCATGACGAGATCGATGACGCCGATGCCGTCGGGACCGCGGTCGGTGAAGTCGCCGAGGAACCAGAGGCGGGCGTTGCCCGCGGACCAGGCGCCGTTCTCGTCGATGAGGCCCTGGGCGCGGAGGGCGGCGATGAGCTCGTCGAGATAGCCGTGGACGTCACCGACGACGAAGAGCGGGCCCGGGCCCTCGGCGGCCGGGGCGGGCGCGGGGGCCTGTTCCGGGTCGACCAGGACCTGCACGGTGTCACCCCGATTGATGACGGGGAGATCGCGCTCGGTGGGGGTGTAGCCGTCGGGCAGGGCCTCGTCGGGGAAGGCGTTCCCGGGGTGGCCGGTCGCGACGGCGACGATGGAGGACATGCCGACGGCGAGGGGGAGGTGGAGCGTGGGGTCGAGCGACCCGGCGGGAACGACGGGTTCGCGGACGGGGCGCGGTTCGAAGCGAACGCCGTGCTCGACCGGGGCGTCGGGTTCGAGGTAGGCGCCGGGCTCGGGGAGGGGGCGCGGTTCGGGGAACGCGCCGGGCTCCGGAACGGCGCCGTTCGGGGCGGGCTCAGGGTATGCACCGGGCTCGGCAAAGGCGCCGGTCGGGGTCCCGGTGGGAGGCTCGGTGGCGTGGCCCTGCACGGGCACGCGGGCGTACGGCGGTACGCGGAAGTCACGCAATGTCGCCGTGCGGACCACGGGTTCCTGCCCGGCCCCCTGAGTCATCGACCCCTCCACCACCGTCGCGATGCCCTGTACAACGCGGACCGGCCTGGTCGGGGTGGTCCGCGGTGTCGTGCGCCCATCATAGGAATGAGGGTCCGCCTGTGTGACGCACCAGGGGTGGTGAATCCGGGTCCACTCCGGGTTCACCGGTTGTTTCGCCCGAATTGAGAAGGTCCAGGCCAGGGTCGGGACCGGGCTGGGCTGGGTTTGGGCCCTGCCCGGCCCGGATTCCGGCCGGTACTGATCGTTCGCTAGTCCTTCGAGGGTGACCGTGGCGGGCTGACCGTCGTGCGCGGCGAACGCCTCTGGGAGGACGTCCGGACGATGAGTTCGGTCGGTATGACCTGCTCGACCGGTCCGTCGGTGTCGATCCCCTCGATGGCGTCGATGAGGAGCTGGACGACGGCCGTGCCGATCCTTCGGGGCTTGAGCGAGAGGGTCGTGATGGGCGGTTCGGTGTTCGCGTAGACGGTCGACTCACTGCAGCAGACCAGCAGCAGATCGTCCGGGACGCGCAGTCCGTAGCGGCGGGCCGCCGCCAGCAGATCGGTTCCGTTGGGGTCGAAGAGTCCGTAGACGGCGTCGGGTCGGTCCGGGCGGGCGAGCAGCCGGTCGGCCGCGACGGCGCCCGCGCACGGGTCGTGCGCCGGATAGGCCTCGTAGACGGGGTCCTGTCCGACCCGCTCGCACCAGTTGAGGTACGCGGTGGTGGACAGGCGGGTGTAGGTGTCGGTGGTGGTGCCCGTGAGCAGGCCGATCCGGCGGGCGCCGGCGTCGGCGAGGTGGTCGAGGAGGTCGAGGACGGCGGCTTCGTGGTCGTTGTCGACCCAGGCGGTCACCGGGAGCGTGCCGGCGGGGCGTCCGTCGGAGACGACGGGGAGACCCTGGCGGACGAGCTCGGTGACGACCGGGTCGTGGTCGGAGGGGTCGATGACGACGGTGCCGTCGAGGGCGACGTTCGACCAGACGTCATGGCGGGATGTGGCGGGCAGGATGACCAGGGCGTAGCCGCGCGCGAGCGCGGCGGATGTGGCGGCTCTGGCCATCTCCGCGAAGTACGCGAATTCGGTGAAGGTGAAAGGTTCATCCCCGTAGGTCGTCACGGTCAGGCCGATGAGGCCCGACTTGCCGGTACGGAGCGTGCGGGCCGCCGCGGATGGGCGGTAGCCCAGCCGGTCTGCGACCTCGCGGACGTGGCGGCGGGTGGCGTCCGGGAGCCGGCCCTTGCCGTTGAGCGCGTCGGAGACAGTCGTGATGGAGACCCCGGCGGCGGCGGCCACGTCCCGGATGCCCGCTCGTCCCTGCCGGCTTCCCCGGGTCTGTGCCCGGCTCACCTGGTGCTTCCCTGCTGCTGTCATGGCGAGCCGATAGTAGGGCGAGGGCGGGTGGTTGGGCCGGTCGCATATTCACTCGTTGACAGGCACGATTCTGCATGATCAAACCACGCCAAGTACCTGCGAAACCAAGGGACTTAAGGCCTCGCGGGTGTGATCTACGGTTGTCGAAACGCATGGACCTGCCACAGAGCCGATGTCTCGAAGAGGTCTCAACTCACCTCTACGGGGGATGCGCGCCACGGCGCCCGCCACCGGCGCGCGCCACCCATGGCCGCGCTCCCCCTGTTGTCCACAGCTTGTCCGACCCGTTGTCCACAGCCCATTCGCAGCGGAGGCGAATCCTCATAAGGTGAGGAGTATTGGTGGTACGGACGGTCGAGGAGGACCACAGTGAGTTCAGTGAGCGAGACCGGCGGGACGAGCGCGGGCGGCCCGAAGCTGCGCGCCGTGCTGGACGGCGTCCCCACGTACAAGCCGGGCAAGCCGGCCGCCGCGGGCGGTCCGGTCGCCTTCAAGCTGTCCTCCAACGAGAACCCGTATCCGCCGCTGCCGGGCGTGATGGAGAGCGCGCTGGCCGCGGCCTCGAACTTCAACCGGTACCCGGACATGGCCTGCACCGGCCTGATGGCGGAGCTCGCCGACCGTTTCGACGTCCCCCTCTCGCACCTGGCCACCGGCACCGGCTCGGTCGGTGTCGCGCAGTCGCTGCTCCAGGCCACCTCGGGCCCGGGCGACGAGGTCATCTACGCCTGGCGGTCCTTCGAGGCGTACCCGATCATCACGCAGATCAGCGGGGCGACCTCGGTGCAGGTGCCGCTGACCGACGGCGAGGTGCACGACCTCGACGCGATGGCCGCGGCGATCACCGACCGGACCCGGCTGATCTTCGTCTGCAACCCGAACAACCCCACGGGCACGGCGGTGCGCCGGGCCGAGCTGGAGCGGTTCCTGGACCGGGTGCCCTCCGACGTCCTGGTGGTGATCGACGAGGCGTACCGCGAGTTCGTCCGCGACGCCGACATCCCGGACGGCATCGAGCTCTACCGCGACCGGCCGAACGTCGCCGTGCTGCGGACGTTCTCCAAGGCGTACGGCCTGGCCGGGCTGCGGGTCGGTTTCGCGATCGCCCACGAGCCGGTGGCGGCGGCGCTGCGCAAGACGGCGGTGCCGTTCGGCGTGAGCCAGCTGGCGCAGGACGCGGCGGTGGCCTCGCTGCAGGCCGAGGACGAACTGCTGGGGCGGGTCGGCTCGTTGGTGGCCGAGCGCGAGCGGGTCCGTGCGGGGCTCGTGGCCCAGGGCTGGACCGTGCCGGACACCCAGGCGAACTTCGTCTGGCTGCGGCTCGGTGAGCGGACGATGGACTTCGCGGCGGAGTGCGAGCGGCACGGCGTGGTGGTGCGGCCGTTCGCGGGTGAGGGCGTGCGCGTCACGATCGGTGAGTGCGAGGCGAACGACCTGTTCCTGAAGACGACGGAGGGCTTCCGCAAGGAGGGCTGATCAGCCCGGTGGGAGTGGGTCGAGGGCGGTCGGTCAGTCCTCGACGCGCTCGACGCGGATCGGGTCGCCGTCCCTGACGGTGGCAAGGACGCGCGGATCGCCGTCGAGCGAGCCCAGGAGGTTGCACGGGCTCGCGAGCCGGCATTCGGAGCCCCGGGATATCGGGGTGGGGCCGTAGGGGAGTGCGAGTGCGTCGCCCTCGGTCCAGAAGGCGACCGTGCCCGGCTCCACCACCTGCTGCGCGTCGGACTCGACCGCGGTGGAGACCGGAGTGTCGAAGTAGACCTCCTCGCCCCAGGTCCGGGCGGTGGACGAGATCGGGAGAACCCCCACGAGCGCCTTGCTCGTGGGGGTTTCTTCGAGGGTGGCCGTGGTGTGCCCGGCCGGCCAGGAGATGCGGATCTGAAGGGTCATGCCCTGGATTCAACAATATGTTGAAGGCCCTGGGAAGGGGTGACCTTTGGTAGGGGTACCCCCGGTCTTACGTACGGATTTCGTATGAGCCATAATGCTTGTGAATGTGAACGCGTTCACAAGCGTGTCTCGTTCGTGCCGAGATTGGTGGGATTAAAGGGGCAAACTGCCCTCGTGCCCGTGGCGATGTAAGGAGAAGACGACGTGGACCTAGCTCTGGCGCCAGAGACTCTGGCGCGATGGCAGTTCGGCATCACCACCGTCTACCACTTTCTCTTCGTTCCGCTGACGATCTCCCTCGCCGCGCTCACCGCCGGTCTGCAGACCGCCTGGGTGCGTACGGAGAAGGAGAAGTACCTCAAGGCGACGAAGTTCTGGGGCAAGCTCTTCCTGATCAACATCGCGATGGGTGTCGTCACCGGCATCGTGCAGGAGTTCCAGTTCGGTATGAATTGGTCCGACTACTCGCGCTTCGTCGGTGACGTCTTCGGTGCCCCGCTGGCCTTCGAGGCGCTGATCGCCTTCTTCTTCGAGTCCACGTTCATCGGTCTGTGGATCTTCGGCTGGGACAAGCTCCCCAAGAGGATCCATCTGGCCTGCATGTGGATGGTGTCGATCGGTACGATCCTCTCCGCGTACTTCATCCTGGCCGCCAACTCCTGGATGCAGCATCCCGTCGGCTACCGGATCAACGAGGAGCGGGGCCGGGCCGAGCTCACCGACTTCTGGCTGGTGCTCACCCAGAACACCGCCCTCACCCAGTTCTTCCACACCATGACGGCCGCGTTCCTGGTCGGCGGCGCGTTCATGGTGGGCATCTCCGCCTTCCACCTGGCGCGCAAGAAGCACGTCCCGGTGATGCGGACCTCCCTGCGGCTCGGCCTCATCACGCTGATCATCGCCGGGCTCGGCACGGCCATCAGCGGTGACCTGCTCGGCAAGGTCATGTTCAAGCAGCAGCCGATGAAGATGGCCGCCGCCGAGGCGCTCTGGGACGGCGAGGCGCCGGCGCCGTTCTCGATCTTCGCCTACGGCGACGTCGACCAGGGCCACAACAAGGTGGCCATAGAGATCCCGGGACTGCTGTCCTTCCTCGCGAACGACGACTTCAGCTCCTACGTCCCGGGCATCAACGACATCAACAAGGCCGAGCAGGAGAAGTTCGGCCCCGGCGACTACCGGCCCAACATCCCCGTCGCCTACTGGGGCTTCCGCTGGATGATCGGCTTCGGCATGGCCTCGCTGACCATCGGCATGATCGGCCTCTGGCTGACCCGCAAGAAGTTCATGCTGTCGCCGGGGATGCGGACCGGTGAGGACGAGGTGCCGAATCTGGTCCTGTTCAAGCGGAAGGCTCTCAGCCCCCGCCTGGCCAAGTGGTACTGGATCGTCGCCCTCTGGACGATGGCCTTCCCGCTGATCGCCAACTCCTGGGGCTGGATCTTCACCGAGATGGGCCGCCAGCCCTGGGTCGTCTACGGCGTGCTGCGCACCCGGGACGCGGTCTCCCCCGGTACCTCCCAGGGCGAGGTGCTGACGTCGATGATCGTCTTCACCCTGCTCTACGCCGTGCTCGCGGTGATCGAGGTCAAGCTGCTGGTCAAGTACGTCAAGGCCGGACCGCCCGAGCTCACCGAGGACGACCTCAACCCGCCCACCAAGATCGGCGGGGACCACCGCGACCCCGACCGGCCCATGGCCTTCTCGTACTGAGGCTCAGGAGATCGAGGCATGGAACTCCACAACGTCTGGTTCGTACTCATCGCCGTCCTCTGGATCGGCTACTTCTTCCTCGAGGGCTTCGACTTCGGGATCGGCGTCCTGACCAAGCTGCTCGCCCGGGGTCGCTCGGAGAAGCGCGTTCTGATCAACACCATCGGTCCCGTCTGGGACGGCAACGAGGTGTGGCTGCTGACCGCCGGCGGCGCGACCTTCGCCGCGTTCCCCGAGTGGTACGCGACCCTCTTCTCCGGCTTCTATCTGCCGCTGCTGATCATCCTGGTCTGTCTGATCGTGCGCGGTGTCGCGTTCGAGTACCGGGCGAAGCGGCCCGAGGAGAACTGGCAGCGCAACTGGGAGGAGGCCATCTTCTGGACCTCCCTGATCCCGGCCGTGCTCTGGGGCGTCGCCTTCGGCAACATCGTCCGCGGCGTGAAGATCGACCAGGACATGGAGTACGTCGGCACCTTCGGGGACCTTCTCAACCCGTACGCGATCCTCGGCGGCCTGGTCACCCTCTCCCTCTTCACCTTCCACGGGGCGGTCTTCGCCGCGCTCAAGACGGTCGGCGACATCCGGGCCCGGGCGAGGGCGCTCGCGCTGAAGCTGGGTCTCGGCTCGGCCGTGCTCGGGCTCGGTTTCATGATCTGGACCCAGGTGGACAAGGGCGACGGCGGCAGCCTGGTCGCCATGGTCGTCGCCGTCGTGGCGCTGGTCGGTGCGATCGGGGCGATCAAGGTGGGGCGCGAGGGTTGGTCGTTCGCGCTCTCGGGCATCACGATCGCCGCGGCGGTGGCGATGCTCTTCCTGACGCTCTTCCCCAACGTCATGCCGTCTTCACTCAACCCCGAGTGGAGCCTTACGGTGACGAACGCATCATCGAGTCCGTACACGCTGAAGATCATGACGTGGTGTGCGGCGATCGCGACGCCCTTGGTGCTGCTCTACCAGAGCTGGACCTACTGGGTGTTCCGTAAGCGGATCGGTACACAGCACATCGCCGACGCAGCTCACTGAGAGGGCTGCCGCTCACCACGAGGGAATGTTTCACGTGAAACCGATCGACCCGCGTCTGCTCCGGTACGCCCGGGCCACCCGTCTCTTCCTCACGGCAGTGGTGGTGCTCGGCCTGGCCGGGGCGGCGCTGGTCGTCGCCCAGGCGATGCTCATCGCCGAGGTGGTGGTGGGGGCCTTCCAGAAGGGCCTGTCGGTTTCCGACCTGACCACGCCGCTGCTGCTGCTCGCCGGTGTCGCGGCGGGGCGGGGGCTGGTCTCCTGGCTGACCGAGCTGGCCGCCCACCGGGCGAGCGCGGCGGTCAAGTCCGAGCTGCGCGGACGACTGCTGGCGCAGGCGGCCGAGCTGGGGCCGGGATGGCTCAGCGGGCAGAAGGCCGGCTCGTTGGCCGCCCTGGCGACGCGAGGGGTGGACGCGCTCGACGACTACTTCTCGCGCTATCTGCCGCAGTTGGGGCTCGCGGTGGTGGTTCCCGTGGCGGTCCTGGCGAGGATCGTCACCGAGGACTGGGTCTCGGCGGCGATCATCGTCGTGACCCTGCCGCTCATCCCCCTCTTCATGATCCTGATCGGCTGGTACACCCAAGCCCGGATGGACCGTCAGTGGAAGCTGCTGTCCCGGCTCTCGGGCCACTTCCTGGACGTGGTGGCCGGGCTGCCGACGCTCAAGGTGTTCGGACGGGCGAAGGCGCAGGCCGAGTCGATCCGTGCCATCACGTCGGAGTACCGGCAGGCGACGATGAAGACGCTGCGCATCGCGTTCCTGTCGTCCTTCGCCCTGGAGTTGCTGTCGACGCTGTCGGTGGCGCTGGTTGCGGTCGGCATCGGCATGCGGCTGGTCCACGGGGACCTCGACCTGTACACCGGCCTGGTCATTCTGGTGCTGGCGCCCGAGGCCTACCTCCCGATCCGTCAGGTGGGGGCGCAGTACCACGCGGCCGCGGAAGGGCTGGCCGCCGCCGAGGAGATCTTCGAGGTCCTCGAGACCCCGGTGAAGGAGCGCGGGACGGGCGCGGTGCCGTCGTCTCCGCGTATCGAGCTGGAGAACGTGACTGTGCGTCATGCGGGTCGCGCGGAGCCTTCGTTGGACGCTGCCTCGCTCGTGCTGGAGCCGGGTGCGACGGTGGCGCTGGTGGGCCCGAGCGGGGTGGGCAAGTCGACGCTGCTCGATGTCGTGCTCGGGTTCGCGGCCCCGGAGGAGGGTGGCTCGATCCGGGTCGGGGGCGTGCAACTCGGTGCGTTGGACGTGGAGGAATGGCGGTCGCGGATCGCCTGGGTGCCGCAGCGTCCGCACTTCTTCGCGGGCACCATCGCCGAGAACGTCCGTCTGGCCCGACCGGACGCCTCCGACGAGGCGGTCCGGGAGGCGCTGCGCGACGCCGGGGCCGATGGGTTCGTGGCGGGGCTCCCCGAGGGGGTCGAGACGCCGCTGGGCGAGGACGGCATGGGCCTCTCCGCGGGGCAGCGGCAGCGCCTCGCCCTGGCCCGCGCGTTCCTCGCCGACCGGCCGCTCCTGCTGCTCGACGAGCCCACGGCCGCGCTGGACGGCGAGACGGAGGCGGCTGTGGTCGACGCGGTCCGCCGTCTCGCTTCCGGCCGTACGGTGCTTCTGGTCGTCCACCGGCCGGCGCTGCTGGCGGTCGCGGACCGAGTGGTGGAGCTCCGGCGGGCCTCCGCCGTGGACGTGGTGGAGCCGGCCGCGGCGGACGGGACGCCGGACGTGTCGGCTGCTCCCTCCGCGGCCCGGGCGGCGACCGTCGTGCCCGGTACGGGCGAGACGGCGACGGAGCCTGCCGAGGCCGAGACCGGTGCCGAGACCGGTGCCGGGACGGGCGGCGGGGCCGGGGGTTCGGTCTTCGGGCGCGTCCGGGACATGGCGGGGGAACTCAAGGGCCGCATGGGGCTCGCCCTGCTGCTCGGAAGTCTGGCGCTGGGATCCGCCGTCGGACTCATGGCGGTGTCCGGATGGCTCATCTCGCGGGCGTCCGAACAGCCGCCCGTGCTGTATCTGATGGTGGCCGTCACCGCCACGCGGGCGTTCGGCATCGGGCGGGCGGTGTTCCGGTACGCCGAGCGGATCGTGTCCCACGACGCCGTACTGCGGATGCTCGCGGAGCTGCGGGTGTCGGTCTACCGCCGCCTGGAACGCATCGCCCCCGCCGGGCTGCGCCGCACCCGCCGAGGCGACCTGCTCTCCCGGCTCGTCCAGGACGTCGACGCCCTCCAGGACTACTGGCTGCGCTGGCTGCTTCCCGCAGGCGCCGCGCTCGTGGTGGGGGCCGGTTCCGTCGGGTTCACCGCCTGGCTGCTGCCCGAGGCCGGGGCCGTGCTCGCCGCGGGACTGCTGGCTGCCGGCGTGGCCGTCCCACTGCTGAGCGGCGCCCTCGCGCGCCGGGCCGAACGACGGCTCGCACCGGCACGGGGCGCCCTGGCCGTCGCGGTCCTCGACCTGCTGCGCGGTTGCGCCGAACTGACCGTCGCCGGGGCGCTGAAGGACCGAATCGAGCGGTCCAGGGCGGCCGACCGTACGCTCACCTCCATCTCCTCCCGGCAGGCCGCCGCCACCGCGGTCGGGGCCGGCCTCTCCGCGCTCGCCTGCGGAGTGACGGTCGTCGCCGCCGCGTTCGTCGGCGTCCAGGCCGTCCGCGACGGCCGCCTCGACGGTGTGACGCTCGCCGTCGTCGTCCTCACCCCGCTCGCCGCCTTCGAGGCCGTCACAGGCCTCCCGCTGGCCGTCCAGTACCGCCAGCGCGTGAAGCGCAGCGCCGAGCGGGTGTACGAGGTGCTCGACGCCCCCGTTCCCGTGCACGAGCCCGCGCGGCCCGCCGTACCCCCGCAGAGCCCGTTCCCGCTGGAGCTCGCCGGCCTCTCCGCCCGCCACGCGGGGCAGGACCGGGAGGCGCTCGGCGACTTCACGCTCACCCTGGAAGCCGGGCGCAGGGTCGCCGTCGTCGGCGCCTCCGGATCGGGCAAGACGACCCTCGCCCAGGTGCTGCTGCGCTTCCTGGACGCCGACACCGGTTCGTACCGGCTCGGCGGGGTGGCGGCTTCGGAGCTCGACGGCGACGACGTCCGTCGCTTCGTCGGGCTCTGCGCCCAGGACGCCCACATCTTCGACAGCACCATCCGGGAGAACCTCCGCCTCGCGCGCACCGGCGCCGACGACGAGGAACTGCGGGCCGCCCTCGGCCGGGCCCGGCTCCTCGACTGGGTGGACGGGCTGCCGGACGGCCTCGACACGCAGGTCGGCGAGCACGGCTCGCGGCTCTCCGGCGGGCAGCGACAGCGCCTCGCACTCGCCCGGGCGCTCCTCGCCGACTTCCCCGTCCTCGTGCTCGACGAGCCGGCCGAGCACCTCGACCTCGCCACGGCGGACGCGCTCACCGACGACCTGCTGCGGGTCACCGAGGGCCGCACCACCGTCCTGATCACCCACCGGCTGCGCGGCCTCGACGCCGTCGACGAGGTGGTGGTCCTGGACGGGGGCCGGACCGTGCAGCGCGGGACGTACGCGGAGCTGGCGCGGGCCGAAGGCCCCTTGCGGCGGATGCTGGAGCAGGAGCGGGAGACCGATCTCCTGCTCGCTGCGGGGGGAACGACGGGGCGCCCGACTTTTCTCGCCAAATAGGACTTACTAGGCTCAAGGCCATGACCGCCGCCGTGCCCGATGTCCCGGACCCCCTGGAAGCCGCCACCCAGGCCACCCGCAGCCTCCAGGGCCTGTCGACCGAGCTCACGGCACGGGTGCCACAGCTCCTCGAGGCGATGCGCTCGGTGGGGACCGGGCTCGAACTGCACTCGACGCTCGACCGGATCTGCGAGACCGCGGCCGAACTCGCCGACGCCCGTTACGCCGCGATCGGGGTCGTCGACGAGGAGGGCGAGGGGCTCTCGGACTTCGTCACCTTCGGTGTCGACGACGAGGTCGCCCGCCGGATCGGGCGGCGCCCGAATGGGCACGCGGGGCTGCTCGGCGCGCTGATCCGCGAGCCCGAGACGATCCGGCTGGCTGATCTGTCCACGGACCCGCGCGCCGCTGGATTCCCGCCGGGGCACCCTCCGATGCGGACCTTCCTCGGTGTCCCGATCCGGGTCCAGGGGGAGATCTTCGGCAATCTGTACCTCGCAGAGAAGCACGGCGGCGGCGAGTTCAACGACTACGACGTCCACATGGTCCGGGTCCTCGCCACCGAGGCCGGGATCGCCATCGGCAACGCCCGCCTCTACGAGGCCGCCCGGCAGCGCGAGCGCTGGATCGACGGCTCGGTCGCGGTCACCACCGCCCTGCTCTCCGGCGGTGACGCGGACGACGCCCTCGCGGTGGTCGCCGAACAGGCCCGCCGGCTCGCCGACGCGGCCGCCGGGATCGTGCTGCTGCCCGCACAGGACGGTGGCCTGGAGATCGTCGCCGTCTCCGCCGACCGGCCGAGCAGCTCGCTGGGCGTGGTGATCCCGCCCGAGAGCGCCGTGGTGGAGCGGCTGCTGGGCGGTGAGGCGGTCTTCGTGGACGACGCCTCGGGCGATCCGCGCATGATCAGCCGGCTGGCGGCCCAGTACGGGCCGAGCATGCTGCTGCCCCTGCACAGCGGCGGCAAGGTGCTCGGCGCGCTCGCCATGCCCCGCGCGAGGGGCGGCCGGCCCTTCACCGAGGCGGAGCGGACACTGGCCACGCAGTTCGCCTCCCAGGCGGCGCTCGCGCTGATGATGGCCGACGCGCAGCGCGACCGGGAGCGGCTCGCCGTCTACGAGGACCGCGACCGGATCGCCCGTGACCTGCACGACCTGGTCATCCAGCGGCTGTTCGCCACCGGGATGATGCTGGAGAGCGCGCAGCGCAAGTCGATCGTGCCCGCGGTGCGCGAGGGGGTCGGCAAGGCCGTGGACGAGCTGGACGTGACGATCCAGGAGATCCGTACCGCGATCTTCGCGCTCCAGCAGGGACCTGCCGAGGCGCCGTCCGGGCTGCGCACCCGCGTGCTGCGGGAGATCAACATGGCGGCCGTGCCGCTGGGTTTCAAGCCCGCGCACCGCTTCCTCGGCGCGATCGACTCGACGGTCGGCGATCTCACCGGCAAGAACCTCATCGCCGCCCTGCGCGAGGCCCTCTCCAACGCCTTCCGGCACGCCGAGGCGACCCGGATCGAGGTCGTCGTCGACGCGGGCGCCGAACTGCCCGACGGCGCCGCCGGGGTCCGGCTCTCGGTCGCGGACGACGGCGTCGGCATCCCGGAGGGCGGCCGGCGCAGCGGACTGCGCAACCTGGCGCGGCGCGCGGAGTCGCTGGGCGGGTCGAGCTGGTGCGGTCCGGGGATCGGGGAGGACGGCGGGGGTACGACGGTGGTGTGGCAGGCCCCGCTGTAGCCCCGGGGCCGGACTCGTCAGCCGTCGAGGGTGCCGTCGAGGATCCGTTCGATGACGACGGCCACGCCGTCCTCGTTGTTGGCGACGGTACGGCCGGAGGCGGCGGCGATCACGTCCGGGTGGGCGTTGCCCATCGCGTACGAGCGTCCGGCCCAGCTGAGCATCTCGATGTCGTTGGGCATGTCGCCGAAGGCGACGACCTCGTCGGCGGAGATGCCCCGCTCGGCGCAGCAGAGGGCCAGAGTGGACGCCTTGGAGACGCCGAGGCCGCTGATCTCCAGGAGCGCGGTGGGGCTGGACCGGGTGAACGAGGCAAGCTCGCCGGCGGCCGCGCGGGCGGTCGCCAGGAAGGTGTCGGGGTCGAGTTCCGGGTGCTGGGCGAGCAGCTTGAGCACCGGGGCGGCGGCGCCGGGCTCCTCTTCGAAGAGGAGCTTCTCGGCGATCGCGACGGTCGCGCCCGGGTCGAGGAAGAAGGGCGGGTACAGGGGCTCGTAGTGGATGCCGGTGGTGAGCTCGACCGCGAACGTGGTCCCGGGGGCGGCGGCGCGCAGCGTGCTCACGACCTCGAGCGCGACGCTCCGCTCCAGCGGCCGTACCTTCAGGAACGATCCGCCCGCGTGCAGATCGACAACGGCCGCGCCGTTGGCGCAGATCGCGAGGCCGTGGCCGTGGACATGGTCGCTGACGACGTCCATCCAGCGGGCCGGCCGTCCGGTGACAAAGAAGACCTCGATCCCGGCCCGCTCGGCGGCGGCGAGCGCCGCGACCGTCCGCTCCGAGAGGGACTTGTCGTCACGCAGCAGGGTGCCGTCGAGGTCGGTGGCGATCAGCCGGGGGGCCGGGGCGGCGGGGCGCGGGGAGTCGAGTGAGGTCACCGATCCATTCTTCCGCACCAGGTGCACGGGCGTGCGAGGGGCGCACATCTGAGAGGGCTGTTTCCGTCGGTCTGTCCGTGCCCGCGTGGTGGGAGGGGGTGGTGGCGCGGTCGTAGGCTCGTGGGTATGACCTTGCGCCTGAGCACCGTGATCCTTCCCGTCCATCGCTGGCACGAGGGTGGCCGTGACCGTTGGCAGCGAGCCGAGGAGCTGGGCTTTCATGCTGCGTACACCTATGACCACCTGTCCTGGCGGACCTTCCGAGACGGGCCCTGGTTCGGCGCCCTGCCCACGCTCACTGCCGCCGCGACCGCCACGGAGCGGATGCGTCTGGGCACCCTGGTGACGTCGCCGAACTTCCGGCACCCGGTGACGCTCGCCAAGGAGCTGATCTCCCTGGACGACATCTCGGGCGGCCGGGTCACGCTCGGCATCGGCGCCGGCGGCAACGGTTTCGACGCCACCACGCTCGGCCAGGAGGCATGGTCGCCGAAGGAGCGCGCCGACCGGTTCGGCGAGTTCCTGCCGCTGCTCGACCGGCTGCTCACCGAGGGCGCCGTCTCGCAGCGGGGCACGTTCTACTCGGCCGAGGAGGCCCGGAACATCCCCGGCTGCGCGCAGAGCCCGCGACTGCCGTTCGCGGTCGCCGCGACCGGGCCGCGCGGTCTGAAGCTCGCCGCGCGCCATGGGCAGGCGTGGGTGACGACCGGGGATCCGAAGCTGTACGAGGAGGGCACGCCGGAGCAGTCGGTCGAGGCCATCCGCGGCCAGGTCGAGAAGCTCGGCAAGGCGTGCGCGGAGATCGGCCGGGACGTGGCCGAGCTGGACAAGGTGCTGCTCACCGGCTTCACCCCGGATCGGGGCCGCCCGCTGGAGTCCGTGGACGCCTTCGTGGACTTCGCGGGCACCCACCGGGATCTCGGCTTCACCGAGATCGTGATCCACTGGCCGATCCCCGACTCCGACTTCGCCGCCGACCAGGCCGTCTTCGAGAAGATCGCCACCGAGGCCGTCGCCCAGTTGGGCTGAGCGCGAACGACTCGGCCGACGGCGCGGGGTACGTTCACGCTCCGCGCCCGGCCTGCGTTCGCCACAGCGCCGGCAGCACCGGCGAGTCGCCGAAGCCATGAAGCGGATGCTTGTACGCCTACCGACACACGCCCCGGGGCCGCGGGTCGCATGGCCCGAGTCGCGGGTTCAGCGGACCCGTCGGCTCATCCAGGGACTGAGCCTGTGGTGCAGAACGAGCTCCTTGTACGTCTCGTCACCTGGGAGGGGGACGACCAGCCACCAACCCGGTGGGAAGAACGTGCCCTTCACATGGGCGAGCCCGCCATGGACGGAGCGCAGGAAGGCGGGGACGGAGTCGCGGGGCACGTCCTCGAACTCCACGCCGTCGACGGTGATCTTCGCGTCGTCCTCGGCGAAGAGCTGGACGCTGACCGCGGGCGAGCCGCCGAGCTCGACGAACGCCTCGTGCGGGAGGGAACCGTCCGGGTCCAGGACGGTGAAGACACCGGCGGACGTGCGGCGGGAGATCTGGTCCGCACCGATGTCGTCGGTGACGGTCATCTCCAGGTCGAACTCGCGGGCGATCTCGCGGATGGCCGCCACGGCCGACTGGGTGGTGGGCAGATGCGGGTGTCCCATGGGAACGATCATGCCTCGGCGCCGTTCCGCGCGCCTCGGCCGTGAGGACGAGAGCTCAGCCGGGGAGGCGGAGGAACTTCGGCGGGACGGTGTCGGTCAGCCAGACCCCGTTGGCGCTGACGTGGAAGACGTACCCGGCCCGGTGCATCGCGCCGGCGTCCACGCTGAGGACCACCGGGCGGCCACGACGCGCGCCGACCCGGGTTGCGGTCTCGCGGTCGGGGGAGAGATGGACATGGTGACGGGCCATCGGCCGCAGGCCCTCGGCCCGGATGGCGTCCAGGTGGGAGGCGACCGTACCGTGGTAGAGGTACGCGGGCGGCTCGGCGGGCGGAAGGTCCAGGTCCACGGTGACGGTGTGGCCCTGGCTGGCCCTGATCCGCGTTCCTTCGACCGCGAAGCGCTTCTTGTCGTTGGCGGCGACGACATGGTCCAGCTCGGCGCGGCTGATCGGGAAGCCGTGCTCGGCCGCCGCCCGCAGAAGCGTGTCGATCTCGGTCCAGCCGTTCGCGTCGAGGACCAGTCCGATCCGCTCGGGCTGGTGGCGAAGGTGCTTGGACAGGTACTTCGACACCTTCACGGTGCGTCTCTCTGCATCGGATCTGTTCATGGCGTCAGGATGCCGGAGGGCCGCTCGGCGGACCATTGAATTGCAGCACTGATGTTTGATCCACAGCCAAGTGCAGTTATCCACAGGGGAATTGGTGATTCTGTGGACAACAGGCCTACCTTTCAAGGGTGATTGGGCTACTTAGCCCTCACTCAAGGGGTTTGAGGAGAGTGCGTCCAATGTTCGTGTCTGCACCTCGCGTTCCGCCGCCGCAGCGATGAACGCCGCCACGTTCTCCGCGCCAACAAGCCGCTGAACGGCCCGAATCGTCCCCGACGGAAGCGTCACCGGGCGAGGCTCGTCGTCCCGCACCGGCGGAGGGTCGGCAGACAGATGGTGCTGCAGATGGCGGGTGGCGAACAGCCGCATCGCACGCGCGAGTTCGGCGTCGACCGTCTGCTGGGCGAGCGGCCGCAGCCTGCGGACCATCGTCGCCGCCTCGGCCGCGTCGGCGTCCGTCGGAGGCCGGTGCTCCAGATAACGTGCGAAGACGTGCTCGGTGGTGAACTCCAGGAAACGCGAGGCGATGTGCTCGACCTGGACGCGAAGCTCCCGCAGATGGCCGGAGATTGCGGTGAGCGGTACGCCCGCCTCGTACAACTCGGCCGCCACCGCCAGCTCTTGGGGGCTCGGAACCAGAAACTCGTCGTCCCGGTCCGGGACCCGCTCCAGGACCCCGAGCTCGATCGCCTCCCGGATCGCGTCCTCGTCGGGCTTTCCGCCGAACGTGGCGTCGAGGTCCTTGCGGGAGATCCGGTCGGCCTTCTCGTCCGTCCACGGACCGTCGACCTCGGCGACCAGGCCCAGTACCCCGCCCAGGCCGCGGCCGGCGTCCCAGGCCTCCAGCAGCTCCTTGATGGAGGCCAGGGTGTAGCCGCGGTCCAGGAGATCCGCGATCTGCCGCAGCCGGGCCAGATGCGTGTCCCCGTACACATTGGACCTGCCCCGGCGCTCCGGCCGGGGCAGCAGACCGCGGTCCTGGTAGGCGCGGATCGTCCGGACCGTGGCGCCGCTGTGGTGGGCCAGATCCTCGATCCGGTACTCCGCCGGTGCCGGCCGGCCGCCCCCGGACGACAGCCCGGCCGGCCCCGACAGCCCCGGCAGGCCGGCCTGACCCGTCGGCCCGGCCGGCCCCGCCGACCCCGACAGCCCGGCCTGACCCGACGGCCCCGGCTGCCCCGCCTGTGCTGACTGCTCCGACAAACCCGCTCCCACCCGCTTGCTCCGGCTACGAGGGATGGTACGACCGCCGGCTCACACCGGCGGCTCCAGCCGGGCTATCGCCCGCAGCGCCCTGGGGGCGAATCGCGACATGAAGTGGGCGCCCCGCGCCTCCGGGGTGACGGGGACGACGGCCTGGTTGCGCACCACGGCCCGCAGGATCGCGTCCGCGACCTTCTCCGGCGGGTAGTTGCGCAGGCCGTAGAGGCGGGAGGCCTCCTTCTGGCGGCGCTTCTGGTCCTCCTCGCCGGCTCCGGCGAACCGGGCCGTCGCGGTGATGTTGGTGTTCACGATGCCGGGGCAGATCGCCGAGACCCCGATGCCCTGGCCGGCCAGCTCGGCGCGCAGGCACTCGCTCAGCATCAGCACCGCCGCCTTGGACGTGCTGTACGCGGGCAGGACGCGGGAGGGCTGGAAGGCCGCGGCGGAAGCGGTGTTGACGATGTGCCCGCCCTGGCCGCGCTCGGCCATGTGGCCGCCGAAGATCCTGCAGCCGTGGATGACGCCCCAGAGATTGACGTCCAGGACCTTCTTCCACTCCTCCGCCGTCGTCTCGAAGAACGAGCCGGACAGTCCGATGCCCGCGTTGTTGACCAGGACGTCGACGATTCCGTACTCGCTCGCCACCTTCGCGGCGAGCTTCTCCATGGCCTGCTCGTCGCTGACGTCGACGGTCTCGCCCCATGCCTCGGGCGCGCCGATCAGCCGTGACATCTCCGCCGTCCGCGCCGCGCCCTCGCCGTCCCGGTCGACGGCGACGACCCGCGCGCCCGCCTCGGCGAAGGCGAAGGCGGTGGCACGGCCGATACCGCTGGCGGCGCCGGTCACCAGGACCAGCCGGCCGCCGAACCGCTCGGCGTAGACCGGATCGGCCGGGCTCTTCGCGGCCGTCTTCGGGGCCCTGGTGGACGGATCCTCGTTCGCCCGGACGAACTCACCGATCCACGACGCCAGCTGGTCGGGTCGGGTGCGCGGGATCCAGTGCTTGCCCGGCAGGGAGCGGCGGGTCAGCTCCGGTACCCAGGTCGCGAGGTCGTCGTAGAGCCGCTCCGACAGGAAGGCGTCGCCGGTGGGAGTGATCAGCTGGACCGGCGCGTGCGCATAGGCGTCGGCGCGCGGTCGGCTCAGCCGCGCCCGGATGTTGTCCCGGTAGAGCCAGGCGCCGTGCGCCGCGTCATTGGGCAGCGACGGCGTCGGATAGTCGCCCGCCGGGACCTTCTCGACCCGCTCGAGGAGCCTCGGCCACCGCTTGCCGAGCGGTCCGCGCCAGGCGAGCTCGGGCAGGACGGGGGTGTGCAGCATGTACACGTACCAGGACTTGGCGCCCTGGCCGAGGAGCTGGCCGACCCTGCGCGGAGTGGGCCGGGCCATCCGCTGCTTGATCCAGTGTCCGAAGTGGTCCAGGGACGGGCCCGACATCGAGGTGAAGGAGGCGATCCGGCCCTCGGTGCGCGGGACGGTCACGAACTCCCAGGACTGCACCGAACCCCAGTCGTGCCCCACGAGGTGGACGGGCCGGTCCGGGCTCACCGCGTCGGCGACCGCCAGGAAGTCGTCCGTCAGCTTCTCCAGCGTGAAGCCGCCGCGCAGCGGGGCCGGAGCCGTGGACCGGCCGTGGCCGCGGATGTCGTACAGCACCACATGGAACCGTTCGGCGAGCCGGTGCGCGACCTCCGACCAGACCTCCTTGGAGTCCGGATAGCCGTGCACGAGCAGCACGGTCGGCCGGCTCTCGTCGCCCAACTCTGCGACGCACAGCTCGATCCCGCCCGTACGGACCCAGCGCTCGCGCGCCCCCTTCAGCACGGCCATCACACGTCCCCCTCGTTCCAGCGCCGCACGTGCGGCAGATCGTCGTCCAGCCAGAACGCGCTCTGCTCGGGGTCCTTGGAGTCGGTGACGACCAGGATCTCCTCGAACTTCGCGCCCGTACCCCGGAACCCGAGGTGCGGCTCGACCGCCCACAGCCCCGGCCGGGGTGGATGGTCGGAGAACTTGTACGGCGACCAGAGCGGCGACCAGCCGTCGCGGTGGCCGTGGATCGCGTCGCTCGCGAGCCCCTTCAGCGACTGGGTGCCGAAGCCGAAGAGCGTGGGCGACCAGCGGCGCTCCTTCACCCGGTCGATCTTGTGCGCGATCACGCCGAAGGGATACGCGCGATGCCGGTTGGCGTACCCCTGGCGGACCATGAGCCGGTCCACGTTCTCGTAGATCTCGCGCAGGGAGCGGCGCTCGCGCACCTCGCTCAGGATCAGCTCGCGGTGCGCCTTCAGATCGGCGAGCAGTTTGTCGTGCACCGGGTTGAGGCCGAGGCAGCCGGAGTACCCGATGTCCGAGGTGTAGCCCTTGTACACCGGGGCCATGTCGAGGATGAACGGCATGCCGGCCTCGAGCCGCCGGTTCGTGGGGAAGAACTGGAGCGGGATCTTGAAGTCGACGAAGGCCGTACGGTCGCCGAACCAGGCGAAGGGCCGGTGGAACCAGTCCCGCACGCCCCGCTCGTACAGCCAGTCCCGCTGCATCTTCGCGGCCTCGCGCTCGGTCACCCCGGGCTTGAGCTGGGCCGAGACGGCTTCCGCGCACTCGTAGGAGAGGCGCTGCACTTCCCTGAACCCCCGCAGCTCCGCGGTCAGTTCGCTTGTCACTGCTGAGGCCATGCCACCCGCCCGTCCGTGAGCGTATGCGTGCGCTACGCGGTCGTAACTTGACACTGATGAATGTGACAATGCTCGGAGGCTGCGTCAAGAGGTGTGCAGGACGCCTGTGGAAAACTCGACGCGGGCAGGTGGCGAGCGACTTTGGTCTTGACTCCCCTACGGGTCCGTACACCTGGAGTCGGACAAGGAACGAGCCGTTGGGCTGACGACTCCTGTGGCGTACGCCACTACCGTCAATGGCGTGACTGTGATCGCCACCGAAAGCCTCAGCAAGCGGTTCCCCCGGGTGACCGCTCTCGACCGGCTCTCCCTGGACATCGGGCCCGGTGTGACCGGACTGGTGGGTGCCAACGGAGCCGGTAAGTCCACGATGATCAAAATCCTGCTCGGTCTCTCCCCCGCAACGGAAGGCCGGGCCGAAGTGCTCGGCCTGGACGTCGCCACCTCCGGCGCCCAGATCCGTGAACGCGTGGGGTACATGCCCGAGCACGACTGCCTCCCGCCGGACGTCTCGGCGACCGAGCTCGTCGTCCACATGGCGCGGATGTCGGGCCTGCCCGCCACCGCCGCCCGTGAGCGGACGGCCGACACCCTGCGCCATGTCGGCCTGTACGAGGAGCGGTACCGCCCCATCGGCGGCTACTCGACCGGTATGAAACAGCGGGTGAAGCTGGCCCAGGCGCTGGTCCACGACCCGCAGCTGGTCCTCCTCGACGAGCCCACCAACGGCCTCGACCCGGTGGGCCGCGACGAGATGCTCGGCCTGATCCGGAGGGTCTGGACGGACTTCGGCATCTCGGTGCTCGTCACCTCCCACCTCCTCGGCGAGCTCGAGCGCACCTGCGACCACGTCGTCGTCATCGACGGCGGAAAGCTGCTGCGCTCCAGCTCCACCAGCGACTTCACGCAGATCACCACGACCCTCGCGGTCGAGGTCACCGACTCCGACAGCCACCCCGACGGTGCCCAGGCCGTGCGAGCCGCGCTCGCCGCCGCGGGCGTCACCCTCCACGAGGGTGTCGAGGACGGGCTGCCCGGCGCCGGCCACATCCTCCTGGTGGAGGCCGAGGGCGAGGACACGTACGACCTCGTCCGCGACACCGTCGCCGACCTCGGCCTCGGACTCGTACGGATGGAGCAGCGGCGGCACCACATCGCCGAGGTCTTCCGCCCCGACGCCAAGCAGCAGGAGGAGGTGCCGGCGCGATGAGCTCCCAGGCCCCCGAGACCACACAGATCCACAACATCGGCTACCGCAAGTACGACGGGCCGCGCCTCGGCCGCGCGTACGCGCGCCGGGCGCTGTTCTCGCAGTCGCTGCGCGGAGCGTACGGACTGGGCCGCAGCGCCAAGTCCAAGGTGCTGCCGATGATCCTCTTCGCCGTGATGTGCGTGCCCGCGCTGATCATGGTGGCGGTGGCGGTCGTCACCAAGGCGAGCAAGCTGCCGCTCGACTACACGGCCTACGCGATCTACCTCCAGCTCGTGATCGGCATCTACCTGGCCGCCCAGGCCCCCCAGTCCGTCTCCCGCGACCTGCGGTTCAGGACGGTGCCGCTGTACTTCTCGCGCCCGATCGAGCGGATGGACTACGTCCTCGCCAAGTTCGGCGCGATGGCGTCGGCGCTCTTCGTCCTCACCGCCGCGCCGCTGGTGATCCTCTTCGTCGGGGCGCTGCTCGCGAAGCTCGACTTCGCCGACCAGGCCAAGGGCTTCGGCCAGGGTCTCGTCTCCGTGGCGCTGCTGTCACTGCTCTTCGGTGGTATCGGCCTGGTCATGGCCGCGCTCACGCCGCGCCGCGGTTTCGGCGTCGCCGCCGTCATCGCCACGCTGGTGATCTCCTTCGGCGCGGTCTCCACGCTCCAGGGCATCGCCTACGGCACGGACAACCTCGACGCCATCCAGTGGATGGGCCTGTTCTCGCCGATCACGCTCATCGACGGGGTGCAGACCGCCTTCCTCGGCGCCACCACCTCCTTCCCCGGAGGGGAAGGCGTGGGACCGGGCGCCGGAGTCGGCGTGGTGTACCTGCTGGTCGTACTCGCGCTCATCGCCGGCTCGTACGGAGTCCTGATGCGCCGCTACCGAAAGGTGGGGCTGTGACCGCCCTCCCGTCGCCCACCACCACCCTTCCAAAGAATGGGCTGCGCCCATGAGCACTCTTTCCATCGACCACGCCTCTCGGTGGTTCGGCAACGTCGTCGCCGTCAACGACGTCACCATGACGATCGGCCCCGGTGTCACCGGCCTCCTCGGCCCCAACGGCGCGGGAAAGTCGACCCTCATCAACATGATGGGCGGATTCCTCGAGCCCTCCACGGGCGCCGTCACCCTCGACGGCGAGGCGATCTGGCGCAACGAGTCCGTCTACCGGCAGATCGGCGTCGTGCCCGAGCGGGAGGCGATGTACGACTTCCTCACCGGGCGCGAGTTCGTCGTCGCCAACGCCGAGTTGCACGGCCTCGGCGACAAGGAGGCCCAGCGCGCGCTCGCCACCGTGGAGATGGAGTACGCGCAGGACCGCAAGATCGCCACGTACAGCAAGGGCATGCGCCAGCGCGTGAAGATGGCCTCCGCGCTCGTCCACGACCCGTCCGTGCTCCTGCTGGACGAGCCGTTCAACGGCATGGACCCGCGCCAGCGGATGCAGTTGATGGACCTGCTGCGCCGTATGGGCTCCGCCGGCCGCACGGTGCTCTTCTCCTCGCACATCCTGGAGGAGGTCGAGCAGCTCGCCTCGCACATCGAGGTGATCGTGGCCGGGCGCCATGCCGCCTCCGGCGACTTCCGCAAGATCCGTCGGCTGATGACGGACCGGCCGCACCGCTATCTCGTGCGGTCCAGCGACGACCGGGCGCTCGCGGCCGCGCTCATCGCCGACCCGTCCACGGCCGGCATCGAGGTCGACCTCGCCGAAGGCGCTCTGCGCATCCAGGCGGTGGACTTCGGTCGCTTCACGGAACTGCTGCCCCGGGTCGCCCGGGACCAGGGGATCCGGCTGCTGACGGTCTCGCCCTCGGACGAGTCCCTCGAATCGGTCTTCTCGTACCTCGTAGCGGCCTGAAAGGAGCCTGACCGATGTACAACCCCACAGTCGCCCGGCTCACCTACCGGGCACTGCTCGGCCGCCGGCGGGCGCTGATCCTCTTCGCGCTGCCCGCACTCCTGCTGGTGATCGCCGCCGCGGTACGGGCGTTCAACGGCGCCGACGACCAGATCGCGGCCGACGTCCTCGGCGGTTTCGCGCTCGCCACGATGGTGCCGCTGATCGGTGTCATCGCCGGAACGGGCGCGATCGGCCCGGAGATCGACGACGGTTCGATCGTCTATCTGCTGTCCAAGCCGGTGAAGCGGTCCTCGATCATCTTCACCAAGCTGATCGTCGCGATCGCCGTGACCATGGTCTTCTCGGCGGTGCCCACCTTCATCGCCGGCCTGATCCTCAACGGCAACGGGCAGCAGGTGGCGGTGGCGTACACCGTCGCGGCGCTGGTCGCCTCCATCGCGTACAGCGCGCTGTTCCTGCTGCTCGGCACGGTCAGCCGCCACGCGGTGGTCATCGGCCTGGTCTACGCACTGGTCTGGGAGGCCCTGTTCGGCTCACTGATCTCCGGGGCGAAGACGCTCAGCGTGCAGCAGTGGGCGCTCGCGGTGGCCCAGAAGGTCAGCGGCGAGGGCCTGGTCACGTCGGACGTCGGTCTGACGACGGCGGTGGTGCTGCTGATCGGCGTGACGGTCCTCGCGACCTGGTACGCGGGCCAGAAGCTGCGGACGCTGAAGCTGGCGGGCGAGGAGTAGAGGAGTCGAGGCACGGAGCCCGGGGCCGGGACCCAGCCGGGTCCCGGCCCGGGGTGCAGGTGCTGGGCACGCAGCCGGGTCCCGGCCCGGGGTGCAGGTGCTGGGCACGCAGCCGGGACCCGGCCCCGGGTTGCAGGTGCTGGGCACCCAGCCGGGACCAGACCCCGGGTTGCAGGTGCCGGGGACCAGACCCCGGGTTGCAGGTGCCGGGCACCCAGCCGGGACCCGATCCCGGCTCCAGGCGCCAGACACCCGGCCGGGCACCGGAGCCCGTGCGACAGCGGCCAGGGGCCTCTGCCGAGGTTCAGACCTTGGCGTCCCTGGCCGCCGGAAGTCCGACCCCCAGGGCCGCCGCGCAGACACACAGGACCAGCACGATCGGCACCGTCCAGGAGCCGGTCGCCTGGTGGACGGCTCCCGCGGCCAACGGCCCGGCCGCGGCGAGCAGATAGCCGACGGTCTGGGCCATTCCGGAGAGCCGGGAGGCGGTGACCGCGTCGCCCGTCCGCAGCACGATGAGGGTCAGGGCGAGCCCGACCGCCCCGCCCTGCCCGATGCCGAGCAGCGCGGACCACAGCCAGGCACCCTGCACCGGGGCGACCATCAGCCCCGCGTAGCCCGCCGCGACCAGCGTCGTGACGAGGACGACCAGCCGGCGCTGGCTCCGCATCCGGCCCGCCAGGAGCGGCACCGCGAACGCCCCCGCCACCTGGATCAGGTTGTTGAAGGCGAAGACCACGCCGGCCGTCGAACGGCTCATCCCGTGGTCCGTGAAGATCGTCGGCATCCAGGCGATCAAAACGTACGACCAGAGCGACTGCAGCCCCATGAAGAGGGTGACCTGCCACGCCAGCGCCGAGCGCCAGACGCTCCTGGCGGGCGCCGCCGGGACGATCCGTACCTCATCTCCCGTACGGCCCCTGGCGATCAGGACCTGCGGCAGCCAGGCGAGCGCGGCGAGCGCCGCGAGCAGCGACCAGAACCCCAGGGATCCTTCCCAGCCGCCTCCGAGGGCCTGCTCCAGCGGCACCGAGGCCGCAGCCGCCACCGTGGCGCCCGCGATCATCGCCCCCGTGTAGAGCGAGGTCATCGAGGCGGCCCGGTCGGGGAAGTCCCGCTTGATCAGGCCGGGCATCAACACGTTGAGCAGGGCGATCGCCGTGCCGACCAGGACACCGCCGCCGTACAGCGCGTACACCGACGGCAGGACGCGCACCAGGATGCCGGCGCCGAGCAGGACCAGCGCCGCGAGCAGCACCCGTTCCGCGCCGAAGTGCCGCCCGAGCCAGGGCGCCACCAGCGCGCCGACACCGAGGAAGAGCACCGGCACGGACGTCACCAGCGAACTGGCCGTCGACGACAGGCCGAAGGCCGCCGCGATCTCTCCCACCAGCGGGGACACGCTCGCGAGCGCCGCCCGCATGTTGAGCGAGGCCAGCACGATCCCGACCAGCAGCAGGACCGGATGGCCGAGCGAAGCCCGTCGCCCCGCCGTCCCTCGGGCCGAGGGACGGGCATCGGCCTCCGCGTCGAGGACCGGCGGCCGGTACCCGGTCCTCACAGCACCTCACCGGTCCGCTCGTCACCGGTCCGCTCGTCACCGGTCCGCGCCTCACGAGCGTCACGAGCCTCATGCACTTCACGAGCTTCATGTGCTTCACGCATCTCATGGACCTGACGCGTCTCACCGGTCAGCGCCGTGATCGTCTCCATCGGCACCCGCAGCAGCTCCCGCGCCCCCGCCTCCGCCGCCTCCGCGTCCCCCGCCTCGACCGCGGCGACCAGGGCCTCGTGCGCGTCGATGTCGACCGGCGGCATCTCCCGGTCGCCGAGCGCCTCCACCAGCACCTCGTGCACCTGTGTGGAGAAGAAGCGGTACACCTCGGTGAAGGCCGCGTTGTGCGTGGCCTCGACGACAGCCAGGTGGAACGCCATGTCCGCGTCCGCGGCACGGTCGCCCTCCTCGCGGAGGGTCGCCAGCGCCGCCCGCAGCCGCAGCAGGTCGTGGGTGTCCCGCCGTACCGCCGCCAGGCGCGCCGCCTCCGCCTCCAGGGCCATCCGCAGCTCCATGACGTCGCGCGCACCCGCGTGGCGCACTCCGCGCAGGACGGCGGCCGGATCGGCGGTCGACCTGACAAAGGTGCCGTTGCCCTGGCGGGACTCCAGGAGACCCGCGTGGACCAGAACCCGCACCGCCTCGCGGACGGTGTTGCGCCCGACGCCCAGCTGCTCGGCGAGCGTGTGCTCGGTGGGAATGCGGTCCCCGACCTCCCACTCGCCCTGCGCGAGCTGGTCGCGCAGCTGCTCCACCACGGAGTCCACCAAGGAGGTCCGCCCCGCCGCCTTCAGCCCCATCACCACTCCACACGAGATAACGCGAGATATTCGCCCGGTTGCCCAGTCATCCTACAACTGACCTCGCGGCAGGCACCGGACTACTGTGGGCCCGTACGCGGACACGAACACCCTCACCACCTTCGGGAGTCAGTCATGTCAGACCGCTTCGACGTCGTCGTACTCGGAGCTGGCCCCGGCGGCTACGTCGCCGCCATCCGCGCCGCCCAGCTGGGCAAGCGGGTCGCGGTCGTCGAAGAGAAGTACTGGGGCGGTGTCTGCCTGAACGTCGGCTGCATCCCCACCAAGGCGCTCCTGCGCAACGCGGAGCTCGCCCACATCTTCAACCACGAGGCGAAGACCTTCGGCATCAAGGTCGACGGCACGGTCTCCTTCGACTACGGCGAGGCGTTCAGCCGCAGCCGTACGGTCGCGGACGGCCGGGTCAAGGGCGTCCACTTCCTGATGAAGAAGAACGGCATCACCGAGTTCGACGGCCGCGGCACCTTCGTCGACGCGAACACGATGCAGGTCGCCAAGTCCGACGGCACCACGCAGACGATCACCTTCGACAACTGCATCATCGCCACCGGCGCCACCCCGCGCCTGCTGCCGGGCACCGCCCGCAGCGAGCGCGTCGTGACGTTCGAGGAGCAGATCCTCGCCGAGGACGTGCCGCAGTCGATCATCATCGCCGGCGCCGGCGCGATCGGCATCGAGTTCGCGTACGTGCTCCACAACTACGGCGTGAAGGTCACGATCGTCGAGTTCCTGGACCGGATCGCGCCGCTGGAGGACGCCGACGTCTCCAAGGAGCTGGCGAAGCAGTACCGCAAGCTCGGCATCGACGTCCTGACCTCGACCCGTGTCGAGGCGATCGACGAGTCCGGCCCGCAGGTCCGCGTCACCGTCACCGGCAAGGACGGCGCGCAGAAGGTCCTGGAGGCCGACAAGGTCCTCCAGGCCATCGGCTTCGCCCCCAACGTCTCCGGCTACGGCCTGGAGACCACCGGCGTGGCGCTGACCGAGCGCGGCGCGATCGACGTCGACGGCCGCTGCCGCACCAACGTGCCGCACATCTACGCCATCGGTGACGTGACCGCGAAGCTGATGCTCGCGCACACCGCCGAGTCCATGGGTGTCGTCGCCGCCGAGACCATCGGGGACGCCGAGACCATGGAACTCGACTACCCGATGATCCCGCGCGCCACCTACTGCCAGCCGCAGATCGCCAGCTTCGGCTGGACCGAGGCGCAGGCGCGGGAGAAGGGGTACGACGTCAAGGTCGCCAAGTTCCCCTTCACCGCCAACGGCAAGGCGCACGGCCTCGGTGACTCCACCGGCTTCGTGAAGATCATCGCCGACGCGCAGTACGGCGAGATCATCGGCGCCCACCTGATCGGCCCCGACGTCACCGAGCTGCTGCCCGAGCTGACCCTGGCGCAGCAGTGGGACCTGACGGTCAACGAGGTCGCGCGGAACGTCCACGCGCACCCGACGCTGGGCGAGGCCGTCAAGGAAGCCATCCACGGTCTTGCCGGACACATGATCAATTTCTAGGGATTCCCCCAGTTCGTAGTGATAGGCACTGAAGAGTGCCGAGTGAATCCCTCCCTGCTGGTGCACCGGGTGGCGAACCGTCCCGACCGATCAGGTCGTGGGTGCGGTCGTCACCCGGTACGCATCTCTGGCTGCTCGTCATCGCGGTCACCAGCGTCGTCATCGCGGTCTCGTCGGACGGCCTGGAGCACTACCTCCTGCACCGCAACTCCAGCAATCTGCACCAGCTCTCCCACCACCCGCTCCAGGCGCTGCTAGGCAGTGCGTTCTGGATCGAGGACCCCTCCGACTTCGTGCTGTACGCGGTGCTGTTCGAGGTCTTCCACGCGCCCGTGGAGCGCTGGCTGGGGACGCTGAGATGGTTCCTCACGGTCGCTACGGCGCATGTCGCGGCGACCCTCATCAGCCAGCAGGTCGTCCTGGACGCGATCCAGGACCACGACGTGCCGCGCAGCATGGCGCACGTCGTGGACATCGGGGTGAGTTACGGGATCGCCGCGTCGATCGGCATCCTCACGTACCGGATCCCACGGCCCTGGCGGTGGCTCTACCTGGCGGGGGCGGTGGCCGTCTTCGCCGTACCGCTCTTCACGAGCCATACGTACACGGATCTGGGGCACGCGATCTCGCTGGTGATCGGTCTCGCGTGCCGGCCGCTCACCTGGGGCGTGGACCCGCCGGGTAATTCGGTGGCCGTCGAACGTCCGTCGCGCGCACACTAGTTGTGCGGGAGACACCCGCCGTGAGACCGGGGAGGAGCGCGACGATGACCGACACCAGTTCGAGCCGGAGTTCGAGTCCGTCGAGCTCCCTGCAGGGCGGCGCCCCCTAGCGCCGCCGGGGCGGCCGCTTCGAGCGCGCGGGTTCTCCGCGCGGGCCGCCCACCCGGAGGATTGGCCGAGTGGTAAGGCAGCGGCTTGCTAAGCCGTCGTCGGGGTCACCCCCGCGCGCGTTCGATCCGCGCATCCTCCGCGTGGCCCTTGGGCGGGCGGCAGCCAGGGCGAAGCCCTCGGGCTCGCCGCACGAGCGCCAAGTGGCCCCGGGCCGTACGACGACAGACGTGCCCTTCGGGCGAAGCCCGCCTAGGCCGCGAGCAGACGCTCCAGCACCACCGCGATGCCGTCCTCCTCGTTCGAGGCCGTCACCTCGTCCGCGATCGACTTCAGGTCGTCGTGGGCGTTCTCCATCGCCACGCCCCGCGCTGCCCAGCCGAACATCGGGATGTCGTTCGGCATGTCGCCGAAGGCGATCGTCTCCGCCGCCTTCACGCCCAGCCTGCGCGCCGCGAGCGACAGGCCCGTGGCCTTGGTCAGGCCCAGCGGGAGGATCTCCACGATTCCCGGGCCGGCCATGACCACGTCCACCAGGCTTCCGACCGTCCGCCGGGCGGCGCCGGCCAGCTCGTCGTCCGACAGCGTGGGGTGCTGGATGTAGAGCTTGTTCAGCGGAGCGGACCACAGCTGCGTCGGGTCCTCGAAGACGACCACCGGCAGCGGTCCCTCCTGAACCCGGTACTCGGGGCTGACCAGGACCTCGCCGTCGAGACCGTCGCGGCTGGCGGCCAGCGCCAGCGGCCCGACCTCGGCCTCGATCTTCGACAGCGCCAGGCCGGCCAGCTGCCGGTCCAGCGTCACCGACGTCAGCAGCCGGTGCTCGCCCGCGTGGTAGACCTGCGCGCCCTGACCGCACACCGCGAGGCCCTCGTAGCCGAGGTCGTCGAGGATGTGCCGCGTCCAGGGGACGGCCCGGCCGGTGACGACGATGTGCGCGGCCCCCGCCGCCACCACGGCGGCGAGGGCGTCACGCGTACGGTCCGAGACCGACTCGTCGGCGCGCAGCAGCGTGCCGTCGAGGTCCGTCGCGACGAGCTTGTACGGGAACGGGCTCACTTGGAGATCGGCTCCAGGACCTCACGGCCACCCAGGTACGGCCGCAGAACCTCCGGCACCCGGACCGAACCGTCCGGCAGCTGGTGGTTCTCCAGGATCGCCACGATCGTGCGCGGTACGGCGCAGAGCGTGCCGTTCAGCGTCGCCAGCGGCTGGACGACCTTCTTGCCGTTCCGCTCGTCACGCATCCGCACGGACAGCCGGCGGGCCTGGAAGCCGTCGCAGTTCGAGGCCGAGGTCAGCTCGCGGTACTTGCCCTGCGTCGGGATCCACGCCTCGCAGTCGAACTTGCGGGAGGCGGAGGAGCCCAGGTCGCCGGTGGCCACGTCGATGACCTGGAAGGGCAGCTCGAGGCTGGTCAGCCACTGCTTCTCCCAGTCCAGGAGCCGCTTGTGCTCGTTCTCCGCGTCCTCCGGAGCGACGTACGAGAACATCTCGACCTTGTCGAACTGGTGGACCCGGAAGATGCCCCGGGTGTCCTTGCCGTAGGTGCCGGCCTCGCGGCGGAAGCACGGCGAGAAGCCGGCGTAGCGCAGCGGCAGCTTGTCCGCGTCGATGATCTCGTCCATGTGGTACGCGGCGAGCGGCACCTCGGACGTACCGACGAGGTAGAAGTCGTCCTTCTCCAGGTGGTACACGTTCTCCGCGGCCTGGCCGAGGAAGCCGGTGCCCTCCATGGCACGCGGGCGGACCAGCGCCGGCGTCAGCATCGGGATGAACCCGGCCTCGGTCGCCTGCGCGATCGCCGCGTTGACGAGGGCCAGCTCCAGCAGGGCGCCGACACCCGTCAGATAGTAGAAGCGCGAGCCGGAGACCTTGGCGCCCCGCTCGACATCGATGGCGCCCAGCGCCTCGCCCAGCTCCAGGTGGTCCTTGGGCTCGAAGCCCTCGGCCGCGAAGTCGCGGATGGTGCCGTGCGTCTCCAGGACGACGAAGTCCTCCTCGCCGCCGACGGGCACGTCCGCGTGGACGATGTTCCCGAGCTGGAGCAGGAGTGCGCGGGCCGACTCGTCGGCCTCGTTCTGCTCGGCCTCGGCGGCCTTGACGTCGGCCTTGAGCTGCTCGGCCCGCTGCAGGAGCTCGGCGCGCTCCTCGGGGGTGGCCTTGGGGATCAGCTTGCCGAGCGACTTCTGCTCGGAACGGAGCTCGTCGAAGCGGACGCCGGACGACCTGCGCCGCTCATCGGCGGAGAGCAGGGCGTCGACAAGGGCGACGTCCTCTCCACGGGCGCGCTGGGAGGCGCGAACACGGTCGGGGTCCTCACGGAGCAGGCGAAGGTCAATCACCCCACCAGGCTACCGGTGCGGGCTCCTGACACCTCAACCGGATATAGCCTTGCGTGTCGCTTTGCCCGAATTGCCGGGATTGGGAAATGCTCTCCCTATTCGTCAATAAACTGGCCGCGAGCCCCCGAAAAGGGGCGGATCGGCCTGTGTGGCTTGACCGAATCGCCGTGTGGATCAAGGGACTTCTCCACAGGGGAGTCGGGGTTCCGGCAGTTATCCACAGGCTGTGTGGAAGGTCTGTGGATTGCGGAGGAGATCATTCCGAATCACCTTCGCGGGCCTCAGGATTCCCCGATCAAACCTCTCTCACACACTCATTCGGGTGGGAATTCCTCGCCCTAAAGAGTTGATCAATGGAATTGAGGTGACACCGGCCAACTCGGCGCACTGTGGACGCTTGTGGAGTGACTAGGGTGATTTGTCGACCATGTCTGCATGTGTTGTCGACTTGTCCCCAGGTCGAGAAGCGCGCCTGTGGATAACTTCTGTGGGCAACCGAAAAGTATGCAGGTAGGACTAGTGGTTCACACCTGTGGACGACCGCCCCCGGCAACGGGAGCGGTGGGGCACTCTCGGATCAGGCCCGACCGTCCTGGGCCCTCGCCAGCCAATCGGAGGCCGCCGTGAACTCTTCGTCCGACGTCCCGCGCCGAAGCCCCCGCACGTCCTCCCGCGAGACGCCGGCCCGCGGGTACGACCCGAGGAAGCGCACCTTCGGGCAGATCCGCTTGAGGCCCATCAGCGCCTCGCCCACCCGCCGCTCGGAGATATGACCCTCCGCGTCCACGGCGAAGCAGTAGTTCCCGATGCCCGCGCCCGTCGGCCGGGACTGGATCAGCATCAGGTTGACCCCGCGCACCGCGAACTCCTGGAGCAGTTCGAGGAGGGCACCGGGGTGGTCCTCGCCCAGCCACAGCACGACCGAGGTCTTGTCCGCGCCCGTCGGCGCGGACGGCCGGGCCGGCCGTCCCACCAGGACGAACCGGGTCTCGGCGTTCTCGGCGTCGTGGATCTCGGTGACCAGGGCCTCCAGGCCGTAGGTCGCCGCGGCGAACTCGCCGGCGAAGGCCGCGTCGAAACGGCCCTCCTGGACGAGCCGGGCGCCGTCCGCGTTCGACGCCGCCGACTCCCACAGGGCATCGGGCAGGTGGGCCCGCATCCAGTTCCGGACCTGCGGCTGGGCGACCGGGTGCCCGGTGACCGTCTTGATCTCGGACATGGTGGTGCCCGGCCGTACGAGCAGGGCGAAGGCGATCGGCAGGACCACCTCGCGGTAGATCATCAGCGGCTCGCCGGAGGCCAGCTCGTCCAGGGTCGCGGTGACCCCGCCCTCCACCGAGTTCTCGATCGGCACGAGAGCGGCGGCGGCCTCTCCGTTGCGTACGGCGTCCAGCGCGGCCGGGACGGAGACCATCGGGACGAGCTCCCGGGTCGCGGCCTCGGGCAGCGTACGCAGCGCGGCCTCCGTGAAAGTGCCTTCGGGACCGAGATACGTATACCGGGTGGCTGACATACGGTCACCCTAATAGGCGCGGGACCTGCCGACCCCCTGCCCGCCCGGGCTCAGGACTCCAGCAGCCGCTGGCCCACGTACTCGCCCTCGGCCGCCCCGCCCGGCACGGCGAACAGGCCGCTCGCCTCGTGCCGGATGAAGGTGGAGAGCGCGTCGCCCCGGTCGAGCTTGCGCTGCACGGGCACGAAGCCCCTCAGTGGATCGGCCTGCCAGCAGACGAAGAGGAGTCCGGCGTCGGGTGTGCCGTCCGGCCCGATGCCGTCGTGGAAGGAGAAGGGCCTGCGGAGCATGGCCGCTCCGCCGTTCTGTTCGGGGGCGGAGATCCGGGAGTGCGCGTTGTCCGGGATGACGAGCCGGCCGTCCGGTCCGACCTTGTTGAGATCGAGTTCGGTCGTCTCGCTCCCGCCGGTGAGCGGGGCACCGTCGGACTTCCGTCGGCCGATGACCTTCTCCTGCTTGTCGAGGGAGAGCTTCTCCCAGTCGTCGAGCAGCATCCGGATCCGGCGTACGACGGCGTAGGAGCCTCCGGCCATCCACGCCGGGGCCGTGGACGTGCCCGACGCGGACTCGGGGACGAAGATCCGCCGGTCGAAGTCGGGGTCGGAGGGCTTGGGGTTCCCGGTGCCGTCGACCTGGCCCATCAGGTTCCGGGCCGTCATCGGCTTGGCGGTGGCCCCGGCGGAGCGGTTGAAGCCGTTCATCTGCCAGCGGACCTTGGCCGCCGCGCCCGCGTCCTTCTGGAGTGCGCGCAGTGCGTGGAAGGCGACCAGGGCGTCGTCCGCTCCGATCTGCACCCAGAGGTCGCCCTCCGACCTCTTCGGGTCGAGCGCGTCGGCGGAGAAGGCGGGCAGCGGATCGAGCTGCGTCGGGCGGAGCGCAGTGAGTCCGGTGCGGCCGAAGAAGGAGTGGCCGAAGCCGAAGGTGACCGTCAGCGAGGAGGGGCCGGCGTCCAGGGCGATGCCGGTGTCGTCGGTCGACGGCTTGCCCGCCATCAGCGCCTTGGCAGTCGCCGACCAGCGGCGCAGCAGTGCGGCTGCCTCCTTGCGGCCCGCTCCGGGCGCGAGGTCGAAGGCGATCAGATGGCCCCGCGACTGAAGCGGAGTGGTGATCCCCGCTTGATGTTTCCCGTGAAACATCGCCTGCGTCGCCCCGACCGTCGTCAGCGCCTTCGCGTCGGTGGTCGTCGAGGAGCCGGAGTCGGTGACCGCCGCGTACACCCCGGCGCCACCGCCGGCGCCGAGCGCGATGCCGGCGGCGCCCGCCGCGCCGACCGTGCCGAGCACACGCCGTCGGGAGATCTCAAGCTTGTCGTCGTTGCTCACGTGGGTCAGCCGATCTTCACGTTCTTGTCGATGGTGGTCTGGTCGATGTCGGAGGTACGGACCGTCACCTGGATCTGCCATTCACCGGCCATCGGGATCTGGACGCCGTTCGCGCTCCAGTGCCCGGTCTGGATCCGGTCGGGTGCGACCGGCAGCGGGCCGACGTTCTTCTCCTTCAAGGTGAAGGCCACCTTGATCTCGGGGACGTCCAGCGGGCGGCCGTTCGGCCGGTCGACATAGATGTGCAGGGCGTTGGCGCCCGTAAGACCGGGGTCGAGGCTGAGTCGTACCGTCCCCTTGCCGTCCACGCCGCCGGTGTCGAAGGGCAGCCGGATGTCCACGGGCCGGTCGGGTACGGCGGTCGAACCGGACGTCGACTGGGAGCGCCCTGCCTCCTCCTCCGTACGGGCGGGCTCGGTCGAGGTGAGGACGGTGGTCACGGCGAGCAGGACCACGGCGACGACGGTCTCGGTCAGGACCGAGCGGCGCAGGCCGTTGCGTTCGGGGTCGGCGTCGCGGTCGCGCTTCTTCCGGGCGGTGGCGACGGCGGCCCGCTGGCGGGCGAGCTGGGCAGCCCGCTCGGGGGCGACTGAGGCGCCTTGGTCGGCCGCTTCGGAGCTGTCGTCGGCGGTCTCGGGGGAGTCCTCGTCGACGTCGACGTCGTTCTCGGCGTCCTCTGTGGTGTCCTCGACGGCGTCGGCCTTCGCCGGTGCGCCGAGTCGCTGGGTCCAGCGGCGGGAGACCCAGGCGATCCCCACGAGCACGGCCACGAGCCCGACCTTGACCAGCAGCAGCTGTCCGTACGACGTGCCGGTCAGGGCCGACCAGGAGCCGACCTGTCGCCAGGACTGGTAGAGCCCGGTCGCGGCCAGGACGATCACCGAAGCGAAAGCGACCTTCGAGAAGCGCTCGACGGCGGCGCGCTCGATGTCGGGGGCCCGGTAGAGCGCGACGAGCAGCGCGGTCAGGCCGCCCAGCCAGGCCGCCACCGCCAGCAGGTGCAGGATGTCGACGGGCATCGCGATGCCCGGCTGCAGGCCGGTGGAGGCGTGTTCGGCGAGTGCCCAGGTGCCCGCGATGCCGGCGGCAACCACGGTGCCGCCGATCGCGAGGCCGAAGGTGAGGTCCTTCTTCTCCTTCTCGTCGTTCCGCCTCGTGTACGCACCGAACAGCACGGCGACGAAGAGTGCCGCAGCGCCCAGCAGCATCAGCCGGGAGATGAGCGCGGCGCCGGTCTTCGTCTCCAGGACGGACTTCAGTCCGCCGAGGTCGAAGGCGTCGGCGAGTTCGCCGGAGCCGGTGTACGGGTTGCGCAGGAGCAGCATGACGAGGGTGGCCGCGGTGAGCGTCAGCCAGCCCCGGACCACGAGTCGCTGCACCGGGCGCGCCCCGGCGCCACGCGGCCAGCAGGCGAGGACGAAGGCGGCGCCGCCGACGAGGACGACGAAGCCGGCGTAGGAGACGTAGCGGGCGATGCCGTACAGCGCGCCGACGAGTCCGCCGCCGGCTTCCTGGTCGGGCAGGGCGACGGAGGTCTGGGAGGGGGCGCCGATGGAGAAGGTGAAGGCGCCCGCGATGGGGTGGCTGTCGGCGGAGACGGTCTGCCAGGCGACGGTGTAGGTGCCTTCGGGCAGGCCGGAGCGGAGTCCCACTCCGTACTTGACGATCGATCCGCTGCACAGGTCGCGGATCTCTCCGGTGTCCACGCGCTTCCCCGCCGGGTCGAGGACCCGGATCGAGTCGGTGCTCATGGCGACCTGCTCGGAGAAGGTGAGGTTGACGTCCTTGGGGGCGGTGGCGACCACCGCCCCGTCCTGGGGATCGCTGCCGGTGAGCGCGGCGTGCGCGGACGCGGGGGCGGCGCCGGCGAGCAGCGTGCCGAGGAGCGCGGCCGTGACGAGCAGCAGCCGGGTCAGGGCGGTTCCGAGGCGCGGGGCGGTGGCTCTCATGTGTGTGTCAGTCCCTCAACTAGCTCAGTGCTGCTTCGGGTTGTGAGTGGCCGCCTCGACGGGCAGGTCGATCTTGATGGGAGCGGCCTTCTCGAAGTGCAGCTCGATGCTGACCTTCTCGCCCTGCTTCGGCTTCGTCTTCAGCCCCATGAACATGATGTGGCTGCCGCCGCGTTCGAGCCTCAGCTCACCATTGGCAGGGATGTCGAAGGACTTCACCTGCTGCATCTTCTGGTTCTTCGTCTCGTGGATCTGGACGTCGTCTGAGACCGGGCTGGTGACGGAGGTCAGCTTGTCGGCCGTACCGCTCTCGTTCTTGATGGTCAGGAAGCCGCCGGCCATGTCCATCACGGGCTGCGGCATGAACGCGCCGCTGACCTTCAGTTCGGGCTTGCCGTCCGCCTTGTCTGAGGAGCTGTCGGACGAGCACCCCGTCAGCGCCAGGCTCCCGGTGAGAGCGACGGCGGCGATCAGGGTGGTGGTGCGGCGGTTCACGGGTTCTCCCCCTTGATGATCTTCGGCAGGTCCTTGGCGTAGTCGTCGATCGTGGTGTCCTCGCCGTACAGGACGTAGCCCTGGTCGGTCGTGGGCGAGAACGCGATCACCTGGGCTCCGTGCATGGAGACGACCGTGCCGTCCTTGCTCTTCTTCGGCGGGTCGATGCCGATGCCGATCTGGCGGGCGCCCGCCTGGATCGTGGAGAAGTCGCCGGTGAGACCGGTGAAGGTGGGGTCACCGGCAGCCGGGAGCCACTTGGCCAGTTCGGCCGAGGTGTCCCGCTCGGGGTCGGTGGTGACGAAGACGACCTGGAGCTTGTCCTGGTCCGCCTTGGGGAGCTGCTTCTTGGCGATGGCGATGTTGCTCATCGTCAGCGGGCAGACGTCGGGGCAGTGCGTGTAGCCGAAGTAGATCAGCGTGGGCTTGCCCTTGGTCCGCTCGCGCAGGTCGAACTTCTGGCCCTTCGTGTCCGTGAGGACGAGGTCGGGCTTGGTGAACGGGCGGTCGAGGACCGTCGCCGCCTTGGTGGAGTTGCCGTCGGCGGAGACCTCGGTGACCGCTCCGTTGCCGGAGCCCGTCGCCTTGTCGTCGCCTCCGCCGAGGCCGACGACGGCCGTCACCGCGAGGGCGGCGACGACCGCGACGGCCGCGGCGATGAGCGGGGTGCGGCGGCTCGGCCGCGCCTGCTCATCGGTCTTCGGGTCGGTCGACTTCTGGACTGACATGGATCGTGTTCTTTCTTGCGGAAGGGGGTTCAGGCCGAGCGGCGACGGCCGGCGAGCACACCGAAGGCGACACCCGCGACGCCCACGAGGATGCCGATGACACCCAGCACACGGGCGGTGGTGTCGCTGCTGTCGGAGCCGACGGCCTCGGTGTGGGACTTCTCGGCCCCGGCCTTGTCGTCGTGACCGGCCTTGTCGTCCGTCTTCGTGGCGCCGCCGCCGTGGTGGTCCTCGGTGGCCGCGGAGAGCTTCAGCACGGGAGCGGGGTTCTGCGGCTCGGCCGCGCCCTCCTTCGGCTCCTCGATCCAGCGGACGACCTCGTTGTTGTCGTAGGTCTGGATGGCCTTGAGGACGAGCTGGTCGGCGTCCTCCGGCAGCTGGCCGAGCGAGAGCGGGAACTGCTGGAACTGGCCCGGGCCGATCTTCGAACCGTCGGCGGTCCAGGTGACCTTGGAGACGGCCTCGTTGATCTTCTTGCCGTGCAGCTCCAGCGGCTTGGCGAGCTTGGACTTGGTGACCTCGGCCTTCCAGCCCGGCAGCGGCTGCGGCATCACGGACGCGAGCGGGTGGTCGGTGGGGAAGTTGACCTCGACCTTGATGGTGGAGGCGTTGTCGCGCTCGTTGGGGACCTTGACGTTGACGGTCGCGTAACCGCCCTTGGCGGCCTCGCCCTGCGGCTGCACGCTGACGTGCGCGAAGGCGGTGCCGGAGAGCAGGACGACGGAGGAGACGGCGATGCCACCGGCGAGGGCGATACGGGAGACGTTCATGGCAGAAGAAACTCCAGCTCGGGAGGAAGGGTGAGAGGTCCGCCGCGCCGACGGCCGGACGACGCGAGCGAGCGCGAACGACCGGGTACGGGCGCAGGGATGCGGATCACCGCGGCCCGCTCCCTGTGAGCGGTCCGCGTCAGGCTGCGAGGACGCAGTCGGCGGCCGGCGGGCCGCGCCGGATCACCGTGTGCTGGAGTGCCTCCGCGACGGGTGGCGCAGAGGAGTCGGCCGCGGTACGGGCGGGGCGGCGCGGACCGGCCGCCGGGAGCCCGGGAAGGCCGGCGAGGAGCGCCCGTACGAGAGCGAGCGCGGCGCGCAGGGAACGGACGAGGGCGCCTTCGGCGAGCTCGGTCGCTCCCTGGGCGGAGAGCCGGACGAGCCGGCCGAGGGCGAGGTCGCCACGGCGCAGCAGCCAGCCGGTGGCGAGCGCGGCCAGCAGGTGGCCGAGCGCCATCGGAAGGTCGGGCAGCAGGTCGGCGTTCTGCGCGGCGCCGGTCGCCAGGTGGGCGCCGTGGGTGGGGTGCGGCTGGGCGGCCGCGGCGGCCGGGTCGAGACCGGCGTCGGTGATGATGCGGGTCGCGTCGGCGGGGCTGAGCGACGCGGCGCCCGCGCCGCAGACCAGCTTGGCCGCCATGCGGATCAGTGCGTCGTCGGAGGCCGGGCCGAGTGCGCCCGGCGTCAGCGGACGCTGTCCGAGGCCGAACAGCACATGCAGCCCGAGCTGTCCGCCGGCCAGCGCGGTGACGATGACGGGCAGCGAACGCTCGCGCCCGGCGAAGAGCACGGTGATGCCGAAGATGCCGAGGAATCCGGCGACCACGGTCCACAGGGCGATGCCCGCGCACGCGGCGATGGCGTGTCCGAGCCCGGACAGCACGACGCAGACCGCGGTGAACACCGCGGCCCTCAGCAGACGTGGTGCGAGCGCGGGGGCAGACATGGCGGGGCCCATCATCGCACCAGGCCCCCACCTGCCATACGGCAGGTCCGGAAGATCACCCTTTGGCTGCTTCGGGCCTGACATACACCGGCGTCCGGCGTGCCCACATCCGCCGAATGAGGGCTCTTGTGTTCTCCAGGGGCTTACGGACCCCGTAGTGCGGCAATAGGTAACGGTATGTCGCGCCGCAGCATGTCGAGCCGCAGCCAGGAGGCTGAAGCATGAGCATCTGGTGGTCCCTCCATCTGAGGCGCGAAGCCGCGAGCGTTCCGCTCGCCCGGCGACTCCTTCTCGGCACGATGGAGACCGCGGGCGTAGACCCGGACGTGTCCTACGAGTTGTCGATCGCCCTGACCGAGGCGTGCGCCAACGCCGTCGAGCACGGTGGGGACACCGGTTCCGGCATGGCCTCGGAGGAGTACCGGGTCACCGCGTATCTGGACGGCGAGACCTGTCGGATCGAGGTGGCGGACTCGGGTCCGGGCTTCTCGGGGTCCCCGCTGCCCGCCGCCGCGGACGCCGAGAACGGCCGCGGTCTGCGGCTGATCGAGGAGCTGGCCGACCATGTCCACTTCGGCCGTACGGGCCGGGGCGGGGCGCTCGTCAGCTTCGACAAGATCGTCAAATGGCGGGCGGACGCGCCACTCGCGCTGACCTGAATCTGATGACGTGTGACAGAAAGGGCCCCCGCCGATCGCGTCGGCGGGGGCCCTTCGAGTACGTACGAGGTGATCAGCCCTTCAGGCCGGCCATCCATGCCTCGACCTCGTCCGAGCGGCGCGGCAGCGAGTCGGAGAGGTTCCGGTTGCCGTCCTCGGTGACGAGGATGTCGTCCTCGATGCGGACGCCGATGCCCCGGTACTCCTCCGGCACGCTCAGGTCGTCGGCCTGGAAGTACAGCCCCGGCTCGACGGTCAGGCACATGCCCGGCTCGAGGGTGGTGTCGACGTACGCCTCGGTGCGCGCGGCGGCGCAGTCGTGGACGTCCATACCGAGCATGTGACCGGTGCCGTGGAGGGTCCAACGGCGCTGGAGGCCGAGCTCCAGGACGCGGTCGACCGGGCCCTCGACGAGGCCCCACTCGACGAGCTTCTCGGCGAGCACCCGCTGGGCGGCGTCGTGGAAGTCGCGGTAGGCGGCGCCCGGCTTCACCGCGGCGATGCCGGCCTCCTGCGCCTCGTACACGGCGTCGTAGATCTTGCGCTGGAGCTCGGTGTAGCGGCCGTTGATCGGCAGGGTGCGGGTCACGTCCGCGGTGTAGAGCTCGGTGGTCTCGACGCCGGCGTCGAGGAGCAGCAGGTCGCCGGAGCGGACCGGCCCGTTGTTGCGGACCCAGTGCAGGGTGGTGGCGTGCGGTCCGGCGGCGCAGATGGAGCCGTAGCCGACGTCGTTGCCCTCGACGCGGGCGCGCAGGAAGAACGTGCCCTCGATGTAGCGCTCGCTGGTCGCCTCGGCCTTGTCGAGGACCTTGACGACGTCCTCGAAGCCGCGGGCGGTGGAGTCGCAGGCCTTCTGGAGCTCGGCGATCTCGAACGCGTCCTTGACGAGGCGGGCCTCGGAGAGGAAGACGCGCAGTTCCTCGTCGCGCTCGGCGGTGACCTTGTCGGTCAGGGCCGTCTCGATGCCGGCGTCGTGGCCGCGGACGGCGCGGACGGGGCCGGTGGCCTCCTTGAGGGCGGCGGCGAGCTCGCGCACGTCCTTGGCGGGGATGCCGAGGTGCCGCTCGGCCTCGGTCAGGGAGTGGCGGCGGCCGACCCAGAGCTCGCCCTGGCCGTCGAGCCAGAACTCGCCGTTCTCGCGGTTGGAGCGGGGCAGCAGGTAGATCGTCGCCGTGTGGCCGCTCTTCGTGGGCTCCAGGACGAGGACGCCGTCCTCGGTCTGGTCGCCGGTGAGGTACGCGTACTCGGTCGACGCGCGGAAGCTGTACTCGGTGTCGTTCGAGCGCGTCTTCAGGTTGCCGGCGGGGATCACCAGTCGCTCGCCCGGGAAGCGCGCGGAGAGCGCGGCGCGGCGGGCCGCGGTGTGCTCGGCCTGCGCGATCGGCCGCAGGTCGTGCAGCTCGGTGTCGGCCCAGCCGGACTTCATGTTCTCGGCGAGCTCGTCGGAGACGCCCTGGTACAGGCCGTTCTTACGCTGCTTGATCGGTTCTTCGGACTCGTCCGGGGTTTCCGGGGTGAGCTCGTCTGCCACGGGGGGTCTCCTTTGGTACGACACTGAACCCCCTCCATCGTACGGTCGTACGGAAGGGGGCCCAGGGCCTGAAGACCTATTACCGCTGAGTCACATGTGGTCTACACGCAGTTCCCCGAAGCTCGCTGCTCATCGAAGCGGCCGTTCGCCGGAGGCTCGCCGCTCACTCGAAGCGGGCCGCGAGCAGGACGACGTCCTCCCCGCCCGCGCCCGTGTCGAGGCCCTCGGGCAGCAGGGTCCGCAGCACGTGGTCGACGATGGCCCCGGGGTCGGTCCGGTCCGCCTTCGGCACGCTCGCGGCAGCCGCGTGGAGCCGTGCGAAAGCCCGGTCCATGGGGTCGCCGGTCCGGCGCAGCAGCCCGTCGGTGTACAGCAGCACCGTTTCTCCGGGGGCCGGGGCGATCTCGACGCTCGGCGCCTCCCAGCAGGCGAGCATCCCGAGCGGCGCGGACAGCGAGGTCTCGACGAACTCGGTGCGGTGGTCGCCGATGATCAGCGGCGGGGTGTGCCCGGCCCCGGCGAGGACGAGCTTGCGCTGCTTCGGCTCGGAGTAGGCGAAGAGCGCGGTGGCCGAGCGGGCGGGCTCGGTCAGCCGGAGCAGGAGCTCCAGGTCGGACAGGACGGCGACGGGGTCCTCGCCCTCCATGACCGCGTACGCCCGCAGGGAGGCGCGCAGCCGTCCCATGGCGGCGAGTGCGCTGGGGCCGGTCCCGGACACGGAGCCGACGGCGAGGCCGAGGGCGCCCTCGGGCAGCGGAAGCGCGTCGTACCAGTCGCCGCCGCCCCGGGGGCCGGTGCGGTGGCGGGCGGCGAGCTGGACGCCGGGGACCCGGGGGAGGCGGCTGGGCAGCAACTCCTCGGCGACGGTGGCGACCTGGACACGGGCGCGCTCCAGCTCCAGGAGCCGGGCGAGGTGTTCGGTGGCGTAACGGCAGTAGAGGCCGATCAGGTGGCGCTGACGCTCGACCGGTTCGGCGGGCTCGTCGTACAGCCAGACGACGGCGCCGAGCTTGCCGGCGGCCTCGGTGGCGAGGGGGAGGGCGTAACTGGCGGCGTAGCCGAGCCGGGCGGCGACCTCGCGGTGGCGGGGGTCGAGTTCGGCCTCGCCGAGGAGGTCGGGGACCGCGACCGGATCCGGGACGGCGACGGAATCGGGGGTGGCGCGCGGATCGCGGCCGGTGAGCGGGTCGCGCGCGGCTCTGGAGCCGGTCGGATCACGGAGGGCTCCGGGGCCGGCCGGTTCGGGGAGGCCGTCGAGGATGCGGCCGTAGGAGGTGGCGCTGCGCGGCACGGTCTCGATGGTGCCGAGGTCCGCGTGGGCGAGGCCGAGTCCGACGGTGGAGGTCGGGCCGAGTCCGTCGGCGGGTTCGAAGACGGCCATGCCGCGGCGGGCGCCGACGAGGGCGGCGCCGGCGCGCAGCACCTCACGCAGTGCTTCGTCGAGCGAACCGGTCTTGACCAGGCGTTCGGTGAGTTCGTGGAGGGTGGTGAGGTCCGAGACCCAGCCGGCCAGCCGGTCCTGGATCAACTCGCCGGGGATGTCGGGGAGGGGTGCGTCGGAGGGGATGACGGGCGGGACGGGCGCGGTAGTGTGCGCGGGCGACGGAACAGTGGAATCGATTCCGGCCACTTTCGGCAGGTGTGGGGCGCTCATGTCGACCGGCTTTCCGACCGGTGTGTTTCGCTCATTAGCATCGCAAACCCCCATGTCAATCTGCGCCGCTAGCAATGCATCCACATGTACACGCACAAGAGGAGCGATGTCCAGCATTGTCCCCACGGGACTTGTGGTGTCTATGGGGTTTGGCAGAAGGGTTGAAGTGCGGGCCAAGTTGGCTAAAAATAACCCCCACCGTGCACCTTTTGCGGTCGACTGGCGTCGTTTGAAAGCGCGTTGATTTGAACGTGATGGGTACGTAAACGGTGATGGCCAGGGGCAGTTGAAGCAGCCCCGGAACCTGGCAGGGTGCCTGGGCGTCCTCACCGCCGCAGGCCGCGCCCCTCGAGTGGACGACGAGCCTCAGCTCGGCCCCTCCCGCCCCACCGCACGGGGCGGTGATCCGCCGACCTTGTACGCGCTGATACGCACAGTGAAGTGATCTGCACATGGTGTGATGTGGATTCGGCGTTCAACGGAAAGGAACGAGCGCTCATGCGCGAGATCCTCGGAAGGCGACGCAGGCTCCGGTTCCGGCGCAAGGAGAGGACTGTCCAGCTCGACGCGGCGCTCGTCTGCGCCACCGAGTGGGACTGGCCCGTACTGCCCGGCGTGGGGCTGAAGACGACGACGCGTACGTCCGGAGGGGTGGGCTGCGCCTGCCCCGACCCGCAGTGTGTCGTTCCCGGCGCACACCCCTTCGACCCCGGCCTGCTCGCGGCCACGACCGACGAGCGCATGCTCCGCTGGTGGTGGACCCGGCGGCCGGAGGCCCCGATCGTCCTGGCCACCGGCGGCAGGGCGCCCTGCGCGGTGAGCCTGCCGGCCGTCGCGGGAGCGCGCGCCCTGGCCGCGCTCGACACGATGGGCATGAGGCTCGGCCCCGTGGTGGCGACGCCGACCCGCTGGTCGCTGCTGGTCGCCCCGTACAGCCTGGAACAGCTCGGCGAACTCCTCTACGCGAAGGACAGCGTGCCCAGCTCGCTGCGCTTCCACGGGGAGGGCGGCTATCTGCTGCTGCCGCCCTCGGTCGCGGGGACGGGCCAGGTGCGCTGGGAGCGAGCCCCGCTGGAGGGCTCGGCCACGCCGTGGCTGCCGGACGTGGAGGCGGTCGTGGACGCGCTGGTGGAGGCGAGCACGGGCGCACCGGAGGGCGGAAGCAGACTCGCGTACTGACGCGGTGGGCGGAAGGCTCGCGTACGGACGGGGCGAGGGAAGGCTCGCGTACGGACGCAGGGGCCAATGGTGTCGGCGTGTTCACGGGCGGGGCAGGGGGCCTAAGGGGCCCGCGTGTTCACGGGCGGGCGATCCGTGCCGTGGGTGCTCCGTCCTGCGGGCCGCGCCGGACTCGGGGCCCGTTCCGGCGTCTGCGTCACCCGTACGGGTGTGAGGCTGCCCGAGTTGTACGGGAAATGGGCGCGCGACGCGCTGAGCGCCCCCGATCCGCCGATATCTTCGGCCCACCGTTCACGAGTCGCAGCCAGCCGGGCAGGTGGGTCCCCATGAATCTCCGCATGATCGGGCTCGGGGCCGCCGTGGTGTGTGCCACGCTGCTGCCGCTGGTCGCCCTCGCCGGCCCGGCGGCAGGCCCGGGGCCAGGCGACGACGCGAAGCCGAAGGCCGACGGCGGCCTGCTGCCGGGCCTCGGCCTCGGCGCCCGCGAGGAGCGGCCGACGCCCGCGACCCCGGCTCCGTCCCCTCCGCGGCAGCCGTCGCCCTCGGACCTCCCCGGCCACGCCTCGCACTGCGGACCCGAGCTGACCTCGCCCGACGGGATCGAGGCACAGACCTGCGTCCTCACCGAGGGGCCCGACACCTGGGCGCGCACGTACTACCGCAATGCCACGGGCCAGCGACTGGACTCCGTACTCACTCTGATGGGTCCCGCCGGGCGAACCGTACAAGTGCGTTGTGCCATCCCGGCACAGGACGAACCGGGGGCTTGTGAGACGCCTCGGGAGCGCGCACGGGGCGTTGCTTCGGCATATTCGGCCGTCGCGGAATTCGCGGGCGCGGGAGAGGGCGACACCACGCCGCTCTTGCTGCGGTCGGGGAGCAACGCGGCGAGCACGGGCGGTAGTTGAGCGCGGGACGGGATCCGTCCGGGCATGAGAAGGCCCGATCGCTGGCGACGGGGGATGCACCAGCGACCGGGCTTCTAGAACCGTAACAAGAGATCTGCGGTTCGCAAATTCGATCTCGGTTATTCGGACAGGGATTTATCAGGTCGTGCGGCGGAGTTGTGGCGGAAGTCACCGACTGATCGGTCTGTCAGTGACGACAGCCACCTCGTGTGTCAGCTGAGAGTGACCTGACGGTTGGTGAGACCGCCGCGCGCCCGGCGCTCCTCCGGCGTCAGCGGGGCGTCGGAGGCCAGCGCCGCGGCGAGCCGCTCGGCGAACTCGGCGGCCGGCTTCTCGCAGTCCTCGGCACTCATCGAGGTGGGCAGGTCCCAGACGGGGACCATCAGGCCGTGCGCCCGGAAGGAACCGACGAGACGGGTGTCGTCGACGAGGGCGGAGGTGCCGGCGGCGTGCAGGCGGGCGAGCGCGTCGAGGAGCTTCTCCTCGGGGTGCGGCATGACCCAGCGCAGGTGGTTCTTCTCCGGGGTCTCGCACCAGTACGCCGAGTCCACACCGGTCAGCTTGACGGTGGGGATCGCGGCGGCGTTCGCGCGCTCCAGGGAGGCGGTGACCTCGGGGTTGGAGTTGTCGGCGGACTCCGGGATCCAGAATTCGAAGCCCTCGTGCACGACCGGCGCAAAATCGCTGTTCGGGTCGAGCAGGTCTTGCAGACGGGGGCCCTCGGAGGGCACACGGCGGGCGGCGACCGGGCTGCCGGGCTTCGCCTCCAGGGCGCGCTGGAGGGTGTCGGCGAGATCGCGGGCGAGGTCGCCGGAGGAGGAGTCGTTCTGCAGGGCGAGCAGAACGGAGCCGTCGTCGCGGCGCAGCGCCGGCCATGCCATCGGCAGCACGGTCGCGAGCGTCACGGAGGGCACGCCCTCGGGCAGGCCGTCCTTGAGGGTGAGCGGAACGGTGGCGGCGGGCACCAGCTCGCGCAGCGCGACCCAGTCGCACTCGCCGGGCAGTCCCTCGAAGGGGCGCTGGACGAGCTCGGTCACGGCGTGTGCGGCGGCCCGGCCGTGACACGCCTTGTAGCGGCGGCCCGAACCGCACGGGCACGGCTCGCGCGCACCGACGACCGGGATCTCCCCGTTCGTGACCTGTGCCTTGGCGGCCTTCGTCTGGGGGCGCTTCTTGGCCATGGTGTGGCTTCTCCCGATAGCGGCAGTGCGGTGGTGCAGGGCCGTGCTCGGTGCACGGCTCTGTGTCGGGCGAGCCTAGCCGTACGGAAGCGATGCGGGGCTCAGGCCGGGGCGGTCGGTGTCCGGTCTGTTGCCCGGTCCCGCTCGGGCGGTCGCTCGACGGCGCTGTCCGGGCTCCGGTCCACCCCTCGTAGGCGTCCGTTCAGTCCAGATCGTCGTACGCGTCCAGGAAGTCGAAGCCCGAGCCGCCGCCGACCCTCGCCGCGAAGTCCTCGCGCCGATGGCCCTCGGTGACGATCACCCAGACCGTGACCTCGCCGGTCGCGCTGTCCCGTACGCCCCAGTCCTGGGCCAGCGCGCCGATGATGTTCAGCCCACGGCCGCCGCGCGCGGTGACCGAGGGCGTCGAAGGAACAGGCCGTGTGGGACCACCGCCGTCCGTCACCTCGACCGTCAGGCCCCCCGACGCATCGATGCGCCACGCGGCTCGGACGTCCCCGTCGCCCACTTCGGCCCGCCCCAGCGGCCTGCCGTGCCGGCAGGCATTGCTGAGCAGCTCGGAAAGGATCAGTACCGCATCGTCGACGACCGATTCGGACATCCCGCTGCGGCTCAACTGCTCCCGCATACGGTGTCGCGCCTCACCCACGCCCGCAGGGCCATGGGGTACGGCCATGCTCGACGACGTGGGCACCTCCTGTGCCACCACCAACGCCACCCCCGAGACCTCCTTTGCCCCACGCCACGGTGTGGATGCCCCAATGGCCTGGACCGGAAACCGGCCAGAGAGCCTCCGGTGACGCACTCGTGACGATCGAGTACGGGCCGAACGCGCCGGTGCACTCCCCGTAAGCCCCGATACGGGTGGGGAGAACGGGTCAAACGCGGCCCAACTGGGACAGCACCTGCTTGGGGCGGTTGGTGATGATCGCGTCGACGCCGAGCCGCTCGCACAGCTCCACGTCCTCCGGATCGTCCACCGTCCACACATGGACCTGGTGCCCGGCCTTCTGGAGCCGAAGGATCACGGTGGGGTGATGGCGGACGATCCGGATCGACGGTCCGGCGATCCGCGCGCCCGCCGGCAGCCGTCCGTCGCGCAGCCGGGGCGTGACGAACTGGGACAGCGAGACGGTGGGGAGGGTCGGCGCGGCCGCCGCGATCCGGCTGAGGGAGCGGGGGGAGAAGCTCATGACACGCACGGGGGAGTCTTCCGGAGCCGACGGCTCCGCCAGGCCGAACCGCTTGAGGAGGGTCAGCAGCCGCTCCTCCACCTGGCCCGCCCAGCGGGTGGGGTGCTTGGTCTCGATGGCGAGTTCTATCCGCCGGCCGGCGTCGGAGACCAGCTCGAGGAGGCGTTCCAGGGTGAGTACGGAGGTGAGCTCGGGGTCCTTCCAGTCCGGGCTCTCGCCCGCCTCCTCGCGCCCCCTCCAGGTGCCGAAGTCGAGGGCGGCGAGGTCGGCGAGCTCCAGCGCGGAGACGGCGCCGCGGCCGTTGGAGGTGCGGTCGACGCGTCGGTCGTGGACGCAGACGAGGTGGCCGTCGGCGGTGAGCCGGACATCGCACTCGAGCGCGTCGGCGCCGTCCTCGATGGCCTTCACGTAGGCGGCCAGAGTGTGTTCCGGGGCGTCCTCGGAGGCTCCGCGGTGGGCGACCACCTGAACAGGGACGCGGTTGATGTGCTGCCGTGCGTGGGTCACCGCGTCATGGTGCCATTGGCAGGACGACCATTGCGGATCGTGTCCGTTCTGTCCGTAAATAAAGAATGGGGTGTGAACGCACAGCTCCGGCTTACAGTGGCCTGACGTCCTGTGGGAAAAGCTGTTCGCAGCACCCTGGCGATGGCATCCATCCGTGCAGTGAACGAGGAGAGAGCTGTGAGTACCGAGAACGAGGGCAACGCGGTTCCGGCGGACCCGAACGCCCCGTCCGTCCCTCCCGCCCCTCCGACCCCTCCCGCGGCCCCTTCCGCACCCCCTGCCGTGGACGCATCCGAGCCGCAGGCGGCCCCCGAGCCCGCCACTGCGCCGCTGCCCGTGACCCCTCCGGCGGAGGTTCCGGCCGGTGCGGCCGCAGGCGCCCCGGCGGGCGCGGGTGGCTGGCCGCCGCCCCCGCCGGCCGTGCCGACCTGGGGCGAGCCCGTCCCTCCCGTCCCCGCGGCCCCGCGGAAGAAGACCGGCGGTCTCGTGGCGGCTGTCCTCGTGGCCGCGCTGGTCGCCGGCGGTGTGGGCGGCGGCATCGGTTACTGGGCGGCCGAGCGCGGCGACGACGAAGTCAGCTCGACGACGGTCTCCGCGGGCGACTCCCAGGCGGCCTTCAAGCGTGATCCGGGCACGGTCGCGGCGGTGGCGGGCAAGGCGCTGCCGAGCGTCGTGACCATCCAGGCGAAGTCCGGCGGCAGCGGCGCCGGTGAAGGCGAGGGCGAGGGCGGTACGGGCACCGGCTTCGTCTACGACAAGGAAGGCCACATCGTCACCAACAACCACGTGGTGGCGTCGGCGGCGGAGGGCGGCACGCTCTCCGCGACCTTCTCCAACGGCAAGACGTACGACGCGGAGGTCGTGGGCCGGGCCGAGGGCTACGACGTGGCCGTCCTGAAACTGAAGAAGGCCCCGGAAGGGTTGGCCCCGCTCCCGCTCGGCGACTCCGAGAAGGTGGCGGTCGGCGACTCGACGATCGCGATCGGCGCGCCGTTCGGCCTGTCCAACACGGTCACGACGGGCATCATCAGCGCCAAGAACCGCCCGGTGGCCTCGGGTGACGGCTCCGGCGGCAGCAATTCGTACATGAGCGCCCTGCAGACGGACGCCTCGATCAACCCGGGCAACTCCGGCGGCCCGCTGCTGAACGCGAGCGGCGCGGTGATCGGCATCAACTCGGCGATCCAGTCGACCGGCAACGGCTTCGGCCAGACCCAGGCGGGCTCGATCGGCCTCGGCTTCGCGATCCCGGTGAACCAGGCCAAGAACGTGGCCGAGCAGCTGATCAAGACGGGCAAGCCGGTGTACCCGGTGATCGGCGCGACGGTGAACATGACGGACAAGGGCGCGGGGGCGACGATCGCGGACGAGGGCGCGGGCGGCACCCCGGCCGTCACCGCGAACGGCCCGGCGGCGCAGGCCGGCCTGAAGGCGGGCGACGTGATCACCGCCTTCGGCGACCGCCAGATCGACAGCGGCCCGACACTGATCAGCGAGATCTGGACGCACCAGCCGGGCGACTCGGTCGAGATCACCTACGAACGCGACGGCAAGACGGCGAAGGCCACGGTCACCCTCGGCGAACGCACGGGCGACAACTGACCGGCTAGGCTGTCCCCCGCGCCGTCCTGAACGGGATCCGGCGCGGGGTGGGTTGCCCGAGCGGCCTAAGGGAACGGTCTTGAAAACCGTCGTGGCGCGAGTCACCGTGGGTTCAAATCCCACACCCACCGCATGTGAACGGCCCCTGACCAGGTAAATCGGTCAGGGGCTGTTCTCGTGCTTGCTGCCCGTCCATCACCGTGGTTCCCCGTCCGTTCCCACTAGATCGGGCACGGGAGGGGCACGGCTACCTAGCGAGATCGGTCACTTGAGGTCATACAGGCTGCCCGGAAGTCCCTGAGGGCCTGTACTGGGCGCTGCCGGTTGCTGGGGTTGCTGTACTTCGCTGCGGTACAGCAACTGCCCGAGGGCTCCGGAGATGTAGTGGCATCCGGCCGTTGATCCCGGCTCCGCTGAGAGGCCGTTCAGCTCTCATACCAGCCTGAGGCCCTTACGCGTCAGAGCCTCCGGCCGTATGTTCTCTCCTGACAGATACATGATAGGCGGGGGCATGTCAGGACAATTGTTCACCTTGATCGGTGTGCTCGTCGGCGCGGTTGCGTCGTACGTCGGTGGAGCCCTGATGGAGAGATCTCGGTGGCGGCGCCAACTTTCCACACGGTGGGACGAACGTCGCCTGGAGTGCTATCTCCGGTTTGCCGACGCGGTCAAGAGGTTCACCTCGCTGGCAGGTCGTCTGGCTGCAGGCAAGGGACTCTTCGACCTGCCTCAGCCACTCGCCAGGGAGGCCGGCCTGGAGCTGCTGGCCGAAGCTGAGCTTGAGCGTGGCTATGCGTTCGAAGCCGTGCTCCTTATGGGAGACGCGGAATCCATCTCGGCAGCCAGATCGCTACAGCGGCACGCCTGGGTACTGGAACAGTTCGTTCGAGACATGCGCCCAGGTACGTCAGACGACTGGATGAGGGCGTTCCGGGAGTTTCAGGAGAAGCGTGATGAGTTCTACATTGCCGCACGCAACAGCCTCGGCGTCCATGCAAAGTTCCGGCTGCGATCCGAAGATCCAGCCATCCTCAGCCCGGACGCCCGCCACTTGTAGCCACGTCTGGCCGGCGAACAGCACTTTTTCCAATCCTGTTGAGGCTCCGTTGCCTCGTGTATGAGGCGGTTCACCTGCGTTCATGTGCTGTCGGAAGCTCAACTGTTTCCGGCTGTGGTTCCGCCCTGAACGATCGTGTACCGCGCTGAATGAGACGGGAGCCGACGGCCGGGGCCCCGACTCGCGCCGGGGCCCCGGGAGCGTCAGCCCGCGTAGTCGTGGTGGTCGCGGGGGTCGTAGCGGCGTGGTTGCAGGCGGGGCAGAGGGTGAGGTCCTCGGGGTCGTCGGAGCGGGTTGGGGATGACGCCGCCGTCGCACTGGGGGTCGGTGCAGGCCATGGGTGCTCCTTCGAGGTCGGTGCCGCTGTCCTGATGGGCACCGCCCCTCCCGGAATCTGGCAGCCTCCGGATCAGGACAGCGGTGCCGACCGGCAGCAACCACATCGACGCCCCAAAGCGCGGCCTGGACCTGACCACGGTCCCGCACCGCCTCCCCCCACCGCTCAGCACGCATGGACCCAAGCCATCGCGATGCAACGCCCCCGCACAACGGCGCGAGACTGTCCGCAACGCAGGCAGGTCTTGAGACGACACGCTCATCGGCCACGACGAGACCGGTACCGACGCGGAGCGACCACGCTGGCCGGCACCATATCGCGGCAGCAGCTGCTCCCCGCACGCCGATTCCCGGTGGTGCGGTCGCCTCACGCTCCCGTCATCCGTGACGGCGGGGGTACGGAGCCCGGCCCGACTCAGGTCCGGCAGTCGGCTGACCGTGCGCAAGAGGCCACCCCTCCCTCGCCGCTGGCCGTCTTTTGGAACCCCGTCCCGGCCGCAGTCGGCAGCGCTCGTGGCCACGCATGCCATGTGACGGTTGCCGTGCATGTAGGCCCGCCTGAGGCGCTCCCCATCAACCCGAGCCGTAGGCGTGCGGACGGCGGCCGGGCTGGAGCGGGGCGGAGACAGGAGCGCAGGCCCGGGCGACGAGCCGCACGCGCCTGCGCGGCGGGTGCCTTGATGAGGTAGAGAAATTTGTAACAGCTCCCCCGTCGATCCTTGGCTACGCCGTGGTGAGTGCGTCGGCGATGGTCTGCATCTCGTCGGTGATCGTGTCGGCTTGCGCTTCGGCGAACAGGTCGGCCTTGTGGGGCTTGTTGGCGTAGCCGATGACCGTTGTTCCGGCGGCGTGAGCGGCCTGGATGTCCGTGAGCGAGTCACCGATCAGCATGCAGTTCGTGACGTCCATGTGCATCCGCTCGGCCGCCGTGATGAGCGGGAACGGGTTCGGCTTCATCAGGTGGGGCTGCCCTGTGGGGCGACCGACGATCTTCGCGACGTAGTCCGCCAAGCCGTGCAACTCCACGAAGCGTTGAACGCACTCGGCAGAGTTGTTGCTCACCACCGCGACCGCCCTTCCTGAAGCGTGCGCGGCCTGCAGGGCTTCCACTGCCCCTGGTGTCGGTGGGCCGGCCAGTGCGACAGCTTCGACCTCGGCTGGCGTCAGTGCCTGCTCGACCTCCCGGCCGAGCTCGGCGTTCGCCTCGTGGGCGATGCGCAGACCTCGATCGGGTCGTCGGTCTCGGCGGCCTTCGAGCCCGCGGCTGGGTCCTGGGACGAGAGCAGTGCGGTGAGTTGCTTGGCGACGTCGTGGGCGGGCAGTCCGGCGAACACGTCGCACACCGGTCCGTCGAAGTCGAAGAAGATGACTCGCGCGTTCGCCAGGACCGCCGGGAGCTGGTCATCGTGCGTCAAGGTCGAAGTTCCTTCCGATGGTCTCCCAGACGCTGTCGAACCACATGCGGGCCGGCTGCACCTGCTGGGCTCCGCTGGAGGACTCGCCGTCGTGCCTCATGGTGGCCCTGATCTCGGCCGTCGGGCTGCCGGCACTGTGCTGGCAAGCTTGGACATTGGACACGCTGGGGCTGTTTCAGTAGAGCAGCAGAGAAGCCAGCCGCCGCTCGGCTTACACATTTCCCCTTGTTTGTGTGTGCCGGGTCATTGACCGGGGTCCGTACGGTCCGCGGGGCTGAGGCGAGAGACCTGGTCGCTCCACCTCACGCCGGGTGATCAGTAGAGGCTGTTCGGGACCTTGCCCAGAGCCAGCTCGCTGTTGAACAGGTTGTAGTTGTAGAGCGCCCGGCGGCTCGCGAAGGGGGCGCTCCAGCTGCCAGTGCCCTTGTACAGGTACAGGCTGCTGGCGGGAACGGCGCTGTTCATGTTGTGCGCGATCAGGTCGTTCCGGCCATCGTGGTCGATGTCGCCGACGCCGACGAGGCTGGTGTACTGGTTCCACTCGGCGCCGATCTTGATGCGGGGGGCGAAGGTGCCGTCGCCCTTGCCGAGGTGGAGCCAGAGCACGCCGGCGGCGTCCCGGGCGACGACGTCGCCGGCGGGTGCTCCGGCGATGTTGCCAGTGGCGGTGATCTTGTTGTAGATGCCCCAGCCCGCGCCGATCTTCACCCGGGTCGTGTAGGGGGTGCGCCAGCTGCCGGTGCCCTTGTAGAGGTAGAGCCCGCCGCTGGTGTCGGTGGCGAGCAGGTCGGGCTTTCCGTCACCGTTGAGGTCGCTTCCGGCGGTGATCTTGTTGTAGCCGCCCCAGCCCGCACCGATCTTGTAGCGGTTGGCGGTGCCGTCGCCCTTGCCGAGGTGGTGCCAGAGGACACCGCTCTTGTCGCGGGCGACGAGGTCGCCGTGGGCGGCTCCGGCGATGTTTCCGGCGGGGACTATCTGGTCGTACGTGTTCCAGCCCGCGCCGAGGTCCCACGGCTGCAGCGCTACGGTTCCGGCGGTGTTCATGACGTGCTCGCCGTCGAACGCGGTCAGGCGGCCCTGCGCGTTGCGGACGAGCAGGTCGGGCGTGCCGTTGTCGTTGAAATCATGTGGCCTCACCGCGCGGGTCACCGTGAAGCCGCCGGTCCGTACGACGTCCGGGCCGATCCCATTGGCGGGCTTCGCCGTCATCGTCCACGAGTAGGCCCCGTTGTACGCGGGGAGACCGCCCTCACTAAACGTGCCGTTCCACTCGAACTCGAAGGGGCCCGGCGACGTGCGCGGGGGCAGGGGCACGGGCTTCCACTGCTTGCCGGACGCCGTGTGCGTGATGAGCAGACTCACCTTCGCGTTGTGCCGACTGAACGTCCATGATGCTTTCAGGGAACTGCCGTTGCGGTCGAAGTCGATCGCACCGGCCGGCGGTGCGATTTCGTTCGTGAGCGTGAGGACGGTGGGTACGCCGGTGGCCACCAGGAGCGACGCGGCGGGTCGGCCCGCCTCGTCCAGGGCGACCCGGTAGACACCCTCGCCCTGCCCGACCGTGCCGCCCGTGGCGAGCAGGCCGCCGTCGGCGGTCGGAGTGGTGTAGGAGGTGTGGTCCAGGAGACCGACCGTCTCGCCGGTCGTCAACGAACGGGCGGTCGTCCGGTAGATCGGGGTGGAGAGGGGGGACGTGCCGCCGCCTGTCGCGCCGTACACGACCCAGTCGCCCATCAGCTTCACGGTCATGCTGTACGCCTCGCCCAGCGGCGTCCGCTGGACCTCCGTGCTGCCACGCCTGGCGACGGCGAGGGTCGCCCGCGCGTAGGAGGGCCATTCGATCCACGCCAGGTGGGTCGCCGAGACGGCCGAGGCGGAATTGGTGTCGGTCGTAAGGGCGTCGTAGGTTTCGACGACCGAGGCGGTGGCAACGTCCACGAGGGACACCCGGTTGTGGTCGACGCCGTCTGTACGGGTGCGGTGGTGGACGATGAGTGTGTCGGGCCCGCTGCTCTCGAACCGCACGTACGTGGAGCCCTCGGGGATGCCCGTGAGCTTGCGGTCGACCACCTGCCCCTGCTCCTTGCTGATCAGGTGCACTTCGCGATGGTTGTTGATGTACGTCTGCGCGACGAGTGTCGTCCCCATGTACCGGAGCGGGGTGTAGGCCCGGTCGAGGGCACTGGTGTCGAAGGCCACGAGGTCGGTGCCCGTGGACATGTCGATGTACGTGTAGGTGGTGCCCTCGATCCGGACGACGATGTCCGTGCCGGCGCTTCCCCCGTACCGCAGCCCGGGCAGCCTGGTCTGGACGCCGTCCTGGTGACGCGTCCACGTGAAGACACGGGTCGAGCCCTCCGGGTGGCTCGTCAGGAAGCCCGTCGGGCCGCTGATCACGACGCCCGTGCCGGCCGGCATGGTGAGGACGTCCTGCTGGTCCGCGCTGAGGGCAGCGGCAGGGGAGCTCGGGGCGGCCGCGACGGCCGGGGTGGCCAGTCCGGTGGCGGCGACGGCAAGCACAGTCGCGACGGCTGCTGCGAGACGCCGCTGGGGCATGCCTACGAGGTTCAAAATGGGTCCCCCTAGAGGTACAGGGCACGGTGGAACAACCACCGTGCCCTGTAGCCGACTCGCGGGGAGATCGAAAGGTTGTGCGCCGTGCCAGAACAGGGTCGCGGGCGACATTCCGAGGTGGCCAGCTCGCCTCGGCGCCAGGCTGGAACATGGGGGTGTCACAGCCGTCACGACGTCACAGAACCCCGTGACCTGGGTCAACGTTTCCCCCGATGCTGTGACACCCCCAACGAAAGCTCGGCCAGATTGGACCAAGGGGCCCGGGGGAGGGCCCTTCCGCGGTCATGTGACGCACGTCATGACCGCGCATCAGCAGCACGGCGTCACATCTGAAAGCTGGCGCCCCGTAACCAGTACGAGGGATTCGAAACTTCGTCCGCAAGACGACGCTCGTGGAGTACGCCCAGGGCAAAGGGGGGCCACCGCTGTGCCTGTCAGGTAGTGGGTGGGAAGTACGAGTGTCCTCCGGCTCGATGGGCACGCCCACGCCACCCCTCAAGCCGGAGATATGCAGTCAGGGCGTCGCTGGCCCCTAGGGGCCGTGGCAACCGTGGGCCATCTGTGGTCCACGGAGCTGAATGGCGGTCGTGTTGCACTCATGACTGCAGGTGAGAGCGCGGTAGACGGCTTAGGCGTAGCGCTCTTGAAAACCGTCGTGGCGCGAGTCACCGTGGGTTCAAATCCCACACCCACCGCTTGCAGGTCAGAGAAACAGCACGTCAGAGGGCGGGCCCCGGATTCCGGGGCCCGCCCTCCGTG